>JBBQTZ010000184.1:0-9464 GCA_038234405.1 Chitinophagales bacterium | reverse complement strand
CGGTCCGGGAGTATTAGTTGCATTGCAGCTTTATAAGGCAACTAAAAATAAGAGTTATTTAGATACCGCCTTAATGCTTTATGATTGGGTGAATAAAAAATTATTAACGCCAGCCAATTTATACTTTGATAATATTCAGTTACCATCCGGCAAAATTGATAAGCGAATCTTTACTTATAACGCTGGCACCATGCTGCAGAGCAGTGTGATACTTTATCACTTAACCGGTGAAAAAAAATACCTTATTCAGGCTAATAAAATAGCAGCCGCTTCTTTACAATACTTTTACAAAAACAACAGTTTTCCTGATAACTATTGGTTTAATGCAGTGCTGCTTAGAGGCTATATTGAATTGTACAAAGCCAACCAAAACAAAAAATATATTATAGCCATGCAGCAATACGGAGAAACAATTTGGCAAAATGAAAAAACACACCAAAACATTATTGGTAAACATAAACGTAAGGAGCTGCTGGACCAGGCGGCGATGATGGAAATTTTTGCATCTTTAGCGCAAGTTTCAGTAAGGTGATTTACACTTGTTTCAAATCTTGCCGTAAGAATTTTAAAGATTATCATAAAGACCATCGGAATACCCCATTGTTATTTCTTTTTACACATTCGGTAAATAAGCGTCAGAACTGCTATGGAAAAAAATTATTGGCTATTAAGATTGGCTTGTACTTGACTTACCACAACTCATCATTATTCAAAATTTTTCAGGTACAACAATAACTGACACAAAGAAGACCAGATAAAGCCTATCGCAATGACCCGGCACAATACACCCGCCTTATTTTTTTCCGCCTGCGGCAAATAAGGCGGGAGAACTGCACCGGATAATGAGATTGGAAATTGAGATTGGTTCGTACCTCACCAACCACAATTCTGGGTTAATCAAATTGTAAAGATGACTAAGTGATTGCTTAAAAAATTTACATTGCAAAAACTATTGCAATGACCGGATGCAGTACACCTGTCTTATTTCTTTTACGCCTGCGGCAAATAAGCCGGGAGAACTGCACCGGATAATGATAATGGTCATTGAGATTGCTTCGTACCTCACCAAACACAATTCCAGATTAATCAAATTATAAAGATGACTAAATGATTGCTCAAAAAATGGACATTGCAAAAACTATTAAAATGACCCGATGCAGTACACCCGTCTTATTTCTTTTACGCTTGCGGCAAATAAGCCTTGAGGACTGCACCGCATAAATATATTGGTCATTGAGGTTAGCTTCGTACCTCACCAACCAAAATTCTAGGTTAATCAAATTGTAAAGATGACTAAGTGATTGCCCAAAACATGGACATTGCAAAACTATTGCAATGACCGGATGCAGTAGACCTGTCTTATTTCTTTTACGCATGAGGCAAATAAGTTGGGAGAACTGCACCGGATAATGATAATGATCATTGAGATTGGCTTCCCGAAAAATCGGGACCGGCTGTACCTCACCAAACACAATTCCAGATTAATCAAATTATAAAGATGACTAAATGATTGCTCAAAAAAAGACTTGGTAAAAACTATTGCAATGACCCGATGCAGTACACCCGTCTTATTTCTTTTACGCTTGCGGCAAATAAGCCGGGAGAACTGCACCGGATAAATATATTGGTCATTGAGATTGGTTCGTACCTTACCAAACACAATTCCAGCATTTCAAATTGTAAAGATGACTAAGTGATTGCCCAAAACATGGACTTTGCAAAAACCATCGCAATGACCCGGCGCAGTACAACAGCCCGGTAAAAAGAAGAGCGTATATTTTAATTTTAATACTTGATTGCTCCCGATAAATCCAACACCATCTACCAAACCTTTAAGATCATTTTGCCGGCAGTTACATTTACAAAAGGGCCTGCAAGTACATTGCCGTCAGTGCGTTTATTTCCAAAATAGTCTGTGTCAATTACCAGGGCAGTACCATCCGGATTTTCAAAAGAGGCTTTTGGAACTTTGGCTTTACCTAGTAGTGCTGTCGTAATCATTTTTCCCTTTTGAATAAAGAAGCTTTGATTGAGCGTTATCTGGAGAAACGTATGGTTGGCCTCTTGTACCAATTTAATGTCAGGATTAAATGCCTCAGCGTTTACCGGCTTCACATCCTTAGTGGATGATTTTGCCTGATGATAGTATACATTATCCTCTATCCAAACCGGCAGTTTGGCATTGTTATATCCATCCAATCCATAATTGCTATCGGCCTTGCCATCACCAATAATCAAATTGTTATATACCCTGTCGTCTCCGCTAAATATAGTTGTGAGCCCTTTCATTTCAATTGAATGGGCCAGAAAATAAGGAGTAAAGCGATTTAGATCTGCCCGTACCATTACAACCCCTTGTATTAAATTGTGAAGATAAGCTCCCCCGCCCGACTGGTTGTTGATGGCCTGTGGCGATAGAAAAATATTATTGTCCACGATATAAGGCCCGTGGTTTACTTCTACATACAAGTCTTGTTCTGCATTGTTGTACAATAAATTACGGGATACCCGGGCACCCTGCGCCATCCAGTCGAGCCAAATGCCCCGCCCGTTATCATGAATGTGATTCCCCTTAATGGTAACATCAATGGGAGCATGGAATTTTATCCCGGCAATCTCCGCACCTTCAAACTGTCGCTTGGCCCAAATATTATAAATGTGGTTGTTTTCGATGGTGCTGAAAACAGCGCCCATGCTACCACAAATGCCGGTTTGCTCACAATTAAAAATTTGGTTGTTGCGCACAATATGTGATCCTACCGTCTCTTTGTTCCAGTTGTTGCGCAATACGTTAAAAACCACCTCAATGTAGTGGATGTTTCCATCCCGGTTTACGTTATCGTTATCCGCCGACCAAACATTATGCCCGGTGCTTCGGTCTTTGCCAAGGGTAATTCCATTGCACCTGGAGTCGCTAATGATGTTGTTCTCAATAATCCATCCTTTATTCCAATGGGTGGAAATCATACCTACCTGTTCTGCTGTGGGCGCTGCCCATTGGGTAGCTGCCTGGCTTATGGTAAATCCGGTAATGGTAATGTAATTGATACCCGGTTTTTCCGGAAAGAAGCAGGTTTTGCGGGTGGTAATTTCTACCAACTCTTTGGTGGGATCTGCTTGTTGAAAGTTGGCCCAGATAGTAGTGTTGTTAACATCGCTTTCGCAATACCAGGTACTTAAAGAACCAGGGGTGTCTTTGATATTGTTCATTGCTACCGGGTTGATCACTTTAGCCAGCGTTTCTTTTTCGAACAAAGATTTGCCGTTTAAAAACACTTCACCTGTATGGTGTATTCTTCCTTTATTTTGAAACCAATCGCCATTAATAGAATCTTTGTAAGGGTTATAAGTTCCGAAAAATGAATTGGGAATCATTACTTTCCATACCCCATTTTTTTCCCGCTGCCATCCGCCAACCACTTCAGAACCTTTGATCTCGACTTTTTCGCCGGGGGCGGCACGATACAATATCCGCTTTGTATCGCTGTTGCCTCCCCGAAGCGGATTCACCCATTCACGGTAAGTACCGGCATGTACGGTGATGGTATCGCCTGCATAGGCTACCATTACAGCGGCAGCTATTGTTTTAAAAGGCAGCAACGATGTACCATTGTTCGTATCATTTCCTTTTGTAGAAACATGGATTTCTTTAGAAAAAACACTGCTGCTAATCAATAAGCTTAGGACAATAATAGTTGACTTCAATTTGTGCATTCGTGTAAATTTTGGGGAGTAGGTTGTTTTTGAATTATCCATAAGTTTGTTCCAGATTTATAGTTCCGTTTTTATTTTTAATACTTCGGGGCGTAAATAGGGTCGGTTAAGATCAACCATGGGTTTGTAAGCATAAGGGTCTTCGCCGGCAACCAATACAAAATCTCTCATATCCTCTGTTAGCGGAAATTTTCCATCCTGATCCCAGGGCAACATACTTTCGGCACTCATGTAATGATTTACCAGCGCAGTTCGGAAATGGTCGGCTGTTTTATTGCGTAACGAACTGTGTAGAAGATATCCGTTAAAAAAAACGACATCCCCTTTTTTTGCTTCCAACGGAATTAGTTCTTCAGCAGGATAACCTGACACATTGATGGTGTCTACATCTGCGTACTCATTGCTGTGATTTTCTGCCCTCGGCATAATGTAGCCAGGTTGTTGGCTGCCGGGGATTACCCACAAACATCCATTCTCGACGGTTGCATTGTCAATAGCTATCCAAACACCAATCAGCGATTTATCCCGGGTAGGAATATAAAATTCGTCCTGGTGCCAGGATTGACCTGCTTTACCCGGACCCTTTACAAACAGCATAGATTGCATGCATTTAACGTTAGGACCAACGATTTTAGTAAGTACATCTACTACTGCATTGTGCGAAAGATACCTTTTTATTACAGAGGATATTTTATGAGGAAAATGGATGGCCACATATTTCTTTAGTACATCTGCATCAGTTTCATTATCTCCTATGGGCAACATCCCTTCTACCTCTCCGTAATCGCCTTTAAATATTTTCGCAGTATCGTTTTTTAATTCTTCTACTGCTGCAGTAGAAAATAAGCCCCTGGCAACAAGGTAACCGTAATCCTTATAGAAGCGGATATTTTCTGCCGTAATGTTTGTGTTCTGTATAAATTGATGTTCGTTAGTCATGACGTATTGTTTTTATGATTATTACAGGTTGCGTTAACGATTGGAGCGGCATCCTTTTTGGCTTTTTGGAGCCAAAAAGATATAGCGGAAAGCGTGTTTAAACGCCCAAAATCATCTACTTACCACCCGTTTCAATTAATTGAGTTTCCAGTTCTTCCAATGTTTTTCCTTTAGTTTCGGGCACACGAAATTTGATGTAAACAAAGTATATAAGGCAAAATACGGCAAACAAAGAAAGTGTTGCCGATGTGCCAAATTGTTTATTTAATACGGGGAATGAGAAACTGGCGGCAAAGTCTGCCAGCCATAACACCAGCGTTGCTAACGATAGTGCCATCCCCCTTATTTTGTTAGGAAATATTTCGGAAAGGATTACCCAGGTAACCGCACCTAAACTGGCAGAAAAACCTGCGATATAAAACAGTAAAAAGATAAGCACCAGGTAGTACTGATAAAAATTATAGTGGAAACAAGCGGCTACGGCCAGGAGTGAGATGGCCATAATTATACAGCCTGCAAGCAGTAGTTTTTTACGGCCTGCCTTATCTACAAGCCATATTGCCACCAGGGTAAATACCAGCATGGTAACCCCAATTGCAATGGTTTGCATTGAGGCTATTGCAACGCCTACACCCGTTTTTTTAAAGATTTCGGGCGCATAATACAGTATGGCGTTAATGCCTGTAATTTGCTGAAAGGTGGAAATAAGGATTCCCATACTTAACACTTTACTGTATCGTGGCTGAAACAGGTCTTTTAGGTTGCCGGCAGATTCGCTGTTAAAACTATGGCTAATAGAACGCAACGCTGCCTGGGCATACCCTTTTCCACCTGTTTTTGCAAGTATGTAAAATGCTTTGTCTTGCTGGTTTTTTTGAATAAGCCAGCGGGGAGTTTCGGGCACTAAAAATAATGCAACAAAAAACAATACTGCCGGGATGGCTTGTGAGGCAAACATCCAGCGCCAACCGTTTTGGCCAATATCAGCTAGTGTATAGTTAACTACATAGGCCAACAGGATGCCCATTACAATGGCAAGTTGATACAGGGCAACCATCTTTCCCCGAAAGGAAGCAGGTACTGTTTCAGCGATATACATGGGCACCACCATGGCAGCCCCGCCTACTGCGATGCCACCTGCTATCCTGAACAAAATGAATATGAAAAGCGACTGGGCAAGCGCTACGCCTATACCGGTAGCAGCAAATAAAAAAGCGCAGGTAAACAAAGCCAGTTTGCGGCCTATCGCATCGGCCAGTTTACCGGCCAGCAAAGCACCCAGGCCGCAGCCTATTAAAATGGAGCTTACAGCCCAGCCCAGCATTACTTCATTTAAATGAAAATAGTTTTTTATAGATGGAATGGTGCCCGATATAACGGCGGTATCAAAACCAAACAATACCCCACCAAGTGCAGAAATAGTACTAATGAGAATAATGTATTTTTTATTAAAGTTTAGCAGCGGTTTTAAAGCTGCTATTGAATGACCGGGTATTGAATATGGCATGCAATCGTTTTGTTAAAGTGAATGTTTTAAACAGCTACATTTTATAGCGCTCTTTAAGTAACCGCATCATGTAAAGATTGATATCCCACTGATTGGCAATGGGTAGTTTTGTGTCGGGGTGGTGTACCATGTATGGGAAAGGCCCAAATTCCGGCGTTATGGTAAAGGATTTCATTCCGGATTTAATCTTTAAGCTTACTATTTTATCCCACCAAAATAAATGAGCATTTAGTTCTGGCTCCCAGGTAGCTACCCGGGGGTCGGGTACCTGCGCCGACTCGCAGTATCCAACCCGGGCATGTATATGAACGGCCCGGCTGATGGCGAGTTCCAGGGCGTCTTCCTGATCTTCCAACAAACTTTCTGATACATTGCACCAATGGGAGAAATCGGCGGTAATGCGTACACCAGGATTAGCTGCCAGTAAGTCTTTAGAAATATGGGCAGCAAACAACGCTTTATTTCGATGGGTTTCGTGAGCAATTAGCACGCCTGTTTCATCCGTAATTTTCTGAGCTATTGCGAAAAGCCGGCTGTTTTGCTGCAGGCTGAAGTAATCTTTCCCGGTTTGGGAATCTATCAGCACAGGGTTTAAACTGGCAAGGTTACGGAGGTATTTTTCGAAACTGGTGGCATGTTGTTCAAAATTCTTTTCGAACGATTGATAGTACTGGCCAATTAAGAGCAGGTGGTGCTTTTCTAATGCCTGGGTGATGGTGTTCTTTTCGGTTTCGTCAAAGGGAATTCCGGTTTCTACACCGTCATAACCTGCGGCTTTCACCTTTGTACAAAATTCATCCCATGGTATGTTCTCAGCTCCCCAACGGGGACAGAAGTAGTTAATATTCATAAATTATAGCTGCAGTTCGTTTTTATTTTAAACAGGATTGGGTTTGGCTTTTCATATTAATCTAATTTATTAATAACAACGTAAAATTAGCGGGGAAGGCGAAGCTTTCCTGCTGCTATCTTATTGAGTTTAGAAACTATTTTAATATTTTTACTGGCTAAATTAGCTACAAATAGTAAGTTTAGATTAAAAACCAACAATTGAAACCGATTATACAAAAATTGCCGCTGAATGAGAACAGCTCTTTTGTTAGCCGAACCTACCGCACCCCAAACTTTGAAGTACCCTGGCACCATCATATTGAATATGAATTAATATTGTTTACAGAAGGCTCGGGCATGAGTTTTATAGGTAATTATATTGGCGGGTTTGAAACGGGTGACGTATTCTTTTTAGGGAAAAATCTTTCGCATACGTTTCAAAAAAGGGAAAAGGATATAATAACAAGTGCAATTGTTATTCAATTTAAAGAAGACTGCTGGGGTCACGACTTTTTTTTAACTGAAGAATGTTCATCAATCAGAGCGTTATTTGCAATATCGGCCCATGGACTAAAGATTTCGGGTACAAATAAAGAAATCCTTACAGATTTAATTAAAGATTTAGAGCAGGCCACAGGCTTTCAACGCATCATCGGTTTGTGTAATTGTATCGCTACCATAGCATCATCTAAAGATTACACCAAACTTTCTACTGGTATGGTACGGCAATTAGATACAAAGGGCAGCGATAAAATTGATCAGATATTTAATTTTACGATCAATGCATTCAAAAGGCAAGTTGGTTTAGGGGAAGTAGCAAGTATTGCCAATATGAGTGTACCTGCATTTTGCAATTATTTTAAAAAATGTACCAAGAAAACCTATATCAATTTTTTAAACGAAGTACGCATTGGTTATGCTTGCAGACTGCTCGTTAATAAGGATAAAAACATTGGCCAGGTTTGTTTTGAAAGTGGGTTTCAATCGTTACAGAACTTTAACAAGCAGTTTTACAAATTAAAAAAAGTAACCCCATCAACGTATAGAAAAAAATCGGTTGTTCCTGATGAGTTTTTGTAATTATTGGGAACGATAATCTCCTTTCTGGTTTCGCAGTAAGGCAAACGTCAAAAATGATCGTTGAGTATTATTACCAATTGCCTGCATGCACACGATAAACTGCCTTGTAATTCGGATAAACAATTTTGGGTCTAATTCTGATTCTGCCTCTTCCATTGTTTTTTCAATAAAATACTTTTCGCCGCTATGTGTCATGAGAAATGTGTTCTTAAATTCTGAACCAAAATAGGCTATCCTATTAATTGTAATTGGTACTAGCGTATCCCGGTGACTAATTAAATATCTATTTCTAAAAACTGTTTCCTTTTGTTGAATCTGCAGCAATAATTGACTCAGTATCGCCTGGTCTTGAGAAATGGCGCTGGCTTCCCAACTGGGCATCAGTATCGTTAATGCTCCCTAACGGAACATCGCCGTTGCTTCTTCTCACAGCTTCTGATAACCCAGCATTGGAAATGCCATAGCTTATCATTTTTTGCTGATTGATAAGTATTTTAATTTCTTGTTCTGCACCGCCTAAAATAGAGATTCTGCCTACACTTTTGAGTTGACTTATACGGGGTTTAATTTGATTTTTAATTATGTTGTATAATTCCGTTTCGTTGCTGTTGGATGTAATACCCAATCGTAAAACAGGCGCATCATTTACATTAAATTTTTCTATGGATGGCGACTTTACGCCATTTGGTAACTCGGGTAAGATTTTACTGATGGCTCTTTGAACTTCCTGTACGGCCTGGTCTGCATCTGCATCCGCTAGAAATTCTATTGAAACGATAGAAATATTTTCTGAGGAGTTTGCAGTTACTTTTTTTATTTTACTTACACCTGCTACTGCGTCTTCAATTTTTTTTGTAATGCTGTTTTCCACTTCCTTAGGCGATGCACCCGGATAAGCAGTAAATACTGTGGCCATAGGAATAGCCAAATCCGGCAATAATTCATACTTCAGATTTTTGTAAGCCATAATACCAAAGCCACCAATTATCAGGAATAATACAATGAATAAAATGGGCCGTTTTATGGCTATTTCAGTTATGGACATAATTTTATAATTAAATTTTAAGAATATGGAAGCCGAACTAGTGTCATGTTAAAAAGCTAATGACCTATCGAATTGTGACCCGATTGCTATCGGGTGGTGAATGGTCAAATGTTAACCATTCACCATTACCAATTCACGCTTAACTTAACACTAGTTCTTAGTTATAATTTTGTAGTTTGAAAGTATTTTACCCTTTTCGATATTTGGTTGTCCTGCGGTAACTACTATTTCATTTTTATGAAGCCCTTCTATTACTTCTACACTGGTACCAAAGTCTCTACCAATTTTTATGGGAGTAATCATGGGCTTTTTATCAGCATCAATTCTATAAACGGAAGGCTTAGAAAA
>JBBQTZ010000183.1:0-9472 GCA_038234405.1 Chitinophagales bacterium | reverse complement strand
TGCGTACATTATTGTATCGTATGGCATGAGCTGTAGGCAGGGAGCGGATTTGCTCCATTGTTATTTTTACATGCTGGTGCAATCTTTTGGGCAGTTCAGGATTTATTTTCCGGTACCAGGCACGGGCTTCGCTGAGGTCGTCGTATGCAGCAGGGATTAAATTAACTTTATATAGCTTCATCTTCTTTATCAAATTGTGCAGCAATAGTATCCCAGTCTGTAACATCGGCAGGGTTATTTTTATACTGTGCCAGCCGGCTGTCAATCATATCTTTTTGCCATTGGGGTATTTCCAGGTGCAACTCTCTGCTAATTGTATTCCAGTCTTCTATGGGTAGAAAAACACCAACGGGATTGCCAGTGTTATCAAATGTGTATTGGGGATTAATGTTACTCATAAATAATAATTTAGGAGGCGTAAGCCTGTTTGGTTTTTACATCCCTTAGAAATCCGCTGATAACTCTAAGCAAAGCAGATTTATCTTCAATTGGTAAATTATCTACTTCTTTGAAATAGCGGATTACTTCTGCATCATTAAGGGATGCTTTTGCTTTATCGTCTGTGTTGCCATTTAATAAAAAATCTACAGTTGTCTCAACAGCCTCCGCAATCTTTTTTAAAACCTGTGCAGGTGGTTGAGAATCTTTGGTCTCATACCTTCCTATCTGTGCGTATGATACACCGACCTTCTCGGCCAGTAGTGTTTGCGACCAGGCTTTAGCTTTACGCAGCTCAGTTATGCGGTCTCCCAGTTTATTCTTTTGCGGCATATGTGAAAAGTTTTCCACACAAAAATAGCAAGTATGTAGCATTATAAATATTTTTTTATGGCACGATGTGGATAACGTGAAAGCAACAAGTTTTTGTCAGTAGTGCAAATGCGTTTACTTTGCTGCATTATTGCAGCATCATAAATTTATCCACATGGAGTTAAAAGACATCAAACAGCAACTAAGTATTAACCAGGTGTTGAACTATTACAATTTAAAGCCTGATAAAAACCAAAGATTAGTTTGCCCCTTCCACAATGATAAAAATCAGTAGGCGCAGGAATGAGGCGTAGGTTTGTGAGTTAGGTTCCTGTGCCGGGCAGTTACTAAAGCTGCGTGATAAGATAGAACTACAACGAGCAATACAAAAATGTGTTACTGGTTTTTTATGAAAAAAAAGACAGATGCTAAAAACGTATAGTCCGTGGTGTGTCTCTGTCCTGCTTCTTACTTGTTACTACTGCTTTTCAATGCAGGCTAAAAGTTTTCGAACACTTATGGACGAAATACTGAGCCGTAGTGATTAACCAAACATTGATGTTGAGTAGCTAGATTTGTGTTGAAAACCGCAACCTTGGCCAATTGCCAAACCGTTAGCGGCTATAATATTGCTAACCCGCTACAAACCTTCTAAGTACAAAAACTATTTAAGTTTGAGTTTGTAAATTTAAAATGTATAAAGAAAGAAAGCATTTCTTCAAAGACAATTTATAAAATCAGTTGCCAAAATGGTCACTGAAAAGTAATTTTTACAATCGTACAAGAAAGGAAAACGCCAATACAAATATTAACTAAAAAGGGTATTGAGTTTGCAAAACCATTATAACTACGTTTTTTTACAAAATACCTGCTACCTGCTCCCTGCAACTGCTCCCTGCAACTTTACTACTAAAACAGTTTTTTATACCGTGTTGCTTTTATAGTTGACGAGCCATTTTCTACAATTTGAAAAGAAGAAATAGCAAACATTTTTCAATTAATTGTTTAAAAAGCTACCTCTGTAGTAGAATAGTATAACGCTAACGTTTCTAAAACTATCGAAGATATTATTGAACGGTTTTTTCGGAAAGTAGAAAATTTATTGATTTACAGTTGCTTTTACGATGATGAAATGGCAATACAAAGACATGAAATTTTTGATAGATGGGAAAAAAAGACGGAACATAAAAGCCCTGTAATGAAAATTTACAATATACCAGCTATAGAAATTGACGTACAAAATATTCAAAAACTATATACATCATTCTTGTTTAATACAAATAACCCGGCTTATGAAAAATTAATCAGTATTTAACCATCTACCATAAAATATCAGCAATACTCAACAGAGAAGAATAATATTACCCCAGCCTGTAGCGCTTTAACGAAGTGTATCAATAATGTAAGGTAGATTGTAACCTTTTTTGCCTGAACTGAAGGGGGGCTAAAATTTATATGATTAGTAAAAAGCTGATACAGGAACGGAAGCCTTCAATTGAGATTAGCCTGAGATTAATGCTATGTGTGTAAGTCATTTTTGTAAAAAATTAAATATTACTGTTTACTTATAGCGTTTATAAAATAGCTGCGGAGTGGTTGTGCCCGTGCGCCAGGGATAGAAGCAAGTACCCCGTAAAGCCGCCGTATAAGTTTTTATTTGCGAAGCTACACTGCTTGTTCGGCGGCTGCGGAGTACTGCGGATTAGCCCGGCCGGCGCCATAAAAGTTTTTTTTAGTTTTTCTGGCTTATTACAAAGTTTTACAAAAAAGCTTGTAATTTTTAAACGGGTTAGCTGTTGAAAATGTACAGGAGCAGGGCTTTGCTCAGGCATTTATGTTTAACAGTAGTTTGTGTTGTATGCTTACTTAGCTATGTTTGCAAATATTTTACACATTATGAAAGTAACAGAGCATATTGCGCAGGCAACGGATACATTGGTATCTTTTGAAATTTTACCGCCACTGAAGGGTAAAACAATCCATACAATTTACAACCACCTTGATCCGCTGATGGAATTTGGGCCGGCATTTATTAACGTAACCTACCACCGCAGCGAAACCATGTTTAAGAAAAAAGCGGATAGTACATTTGAAAAAGTTGAAGTGCGGAAAAGACCCGGTACCGTGGCTATTTGTGCGGCTATTAAAAATTACTACAATGTAGATACAGTGCCGCATTTAATTTGTGGTGGCTTTACCAAAAGAGATACCGAAGATGCATTGATTGACCTTAATTTTTTAGGGATAGATAATGTACTGGTACTGCGGGGCGATGCTGCTAAAAACGAGGCCAATTTTGAACCTGAGCCCAATGGACATGCTTATGCAGTAGATTTACTAAAACAGGTGGTTGACTTAAAAAATGGCATTTACCAGGAGGAAGATATTAAAAATGGTGGCAAACCAGATTTTTGTATTGGTACCTCGGGATACCCTGAAAAACATTTTGAAGCGCCTAACCTTGACACTGATATGTTGTTTTTAAAAGCAAAAGTTGATGCCGGCGCAGAATATATAATGACTCAAATGTTTTTTGATAACCAAAAGTTTTTTGATTTTGTAAAAAACTGCCGGGAAATGGGCATTGAAGTACCTATAATACCCGGACTAAAACCTATTACCAACAAAAAACAACTTACAGTATTGCCTAAAATATTCCATGTGGATATTCCATGTGATTTATCTAATGCTATAATGAAGGCTAAAACAGATGAAGAGGTAGAGCTGATTGGTACCGAATGGCTTGTGCAGCAATCGAAAGAATTAAAAGCTTTTGGGGTGCCGGTTTTACATTATTATACTTTAGGCAAGCCAAAGGTTATTTATAATGTGGTAAAGGAAATACAGTAGTATAACCTGGTTTTATAGTTGAAACCTGTACAACAATTTCAACTACCAAAGCTGGTTTTAACATCCTATTTATTATTAAAAAAAGCGCCTTGCATATTTGCAAGGCGCTTTTTTGATAGTGCTTTTACAGTTGAATTCGTAGTAAAATTTCAACTGCTAATGAAGAATATTTTATTATTGCAACAGTGTTTTAAATACCACTTCATTTACTTTTACAGGGTATTTTATTTTAAGTGCTGCTACCCATTTTTCTTCTAAAAAATTTTGATACTCGTTTATTACCATGCCCCTTGCCTCCTCAAAACTACGCTGTTGCCCTGCCGGAAATAGCTGTAGTATTTTTACAAAACTTGCTGTGTTATCGCCTATGTTTATGTTGGGGGTAGTTATCAATCCTTCTTTAACTATTGTGCCGGGTGGCAATTGTATTTGTGCCAGTTCGTACCTGCCAGAGTCTGATTGTATTTTACCGTCGCTTTCTTCTGCCAGCAGTTTCCAATCTTTGCCGGCTTGCAAGGCTGCTATGGCATTTTCTGCTATTTCGCCGGTATTGCAGTTTATTAAATATACAGCGGCACTTGCTTCCCACAAATATTTGGGTTTGTTGCGCTTGTAAAATTGCTGTAATCCGGCAGAGTCGTTAGATGCTTTAGTCCACACATTTTTCTCCATTATTTCAAACAGCATGTTACCTTCTTTAAACTCCTGCAACTGGTATTTAAACTCATTGTTGTATTCTTCTAAATGTTTGCGGTAATATTCTATTGCTGTGGTAGTAATGTACTTATCGAGTAAAGCGGGGTTATCTTCATTTTTATATACATCGGTATTTAATTTATAATCTTTTACAAAATTGAGCCAATCGCTGCCGGTAACTGCAAGCTTGCCAAAAGAAAAAATAGTGGTTTTGTTAACAGGATACCTCCCAACGATTTTTGTTGCCACTACACTATCTGCATAGCGAAAAAGTTGTTCATCTTTTATGGCAGTGTTTCTTTTAAATCCAATTTTTGCCAGTAAAGTTTTTATAAAATTTGCTTTGGCAGTACTTATGCGGGCATCTTGTACAACCTGTTGCTTTATAGAAGCTACAAATGTTTCATCGCTTTTGCCAGCGGGTGTTGGCTGCACCTGCAGGCGTTTTACAATATGAAAACCGTAGCCGGTAAATATGGGCTTGCTTAAGTCGCCATCTTTTTGCAAGGCAAATACTGCTTTTTCAAAAGGTTGTTCAAATTTTCCGGTGCCAAATTCGGGCATTTCGCCAGCGTTTTGAAAGGTTAGCCTATCATCACTAAATTGTTTGGCTATATCGGCAAAGTTGGCGCCAGCCTGCAATAGTGTATAAACAGAATCTGCTTTTTTTTCAATTAGCTTTAAATCTCCGGCAGTAACATTGGGCGGTATGGCAAACAGTATTTGAGCAATTTTCCATTTGCCGGGGCTTGGCCGCTGGTCTGCATTTTTAAAAACATGCAAGGCATTTTTAGTTCGGTACACTTCGCTTACGCCACCGGGCTTTAGTGCATATACAAGGTTTTCAATATCGTACCCAACAGAGAAAGCAGTAATGTAGCCCAAATTTTTTCCTTTAATGGGTATTATTTCGCCGCTAACTTCTTCTACTATTTCATCGTAATCTGTTTTTCCTTTTAGCAAATAGCCCCGTACTTCTTCCATTGCTTTATGGGCTTTTATGGTATCTGCCGGGCTCATTTTATTGTTGATGTTTACGCTAAAATGGAGCAAATTAATATCAAGCTGGCTTCTTTGAATGGCCTGGTCAATAAGGGCATTAATGGCATTATCATCCTGAAGGTAGTTTTCTTCTACCTGGCTTCTAAAGTTTTGAAGATCGTACTTCAACTGCTGTAAAGTATCTAAACGGGCTTCTTTGGCTGCCTGTACTTTTAGTTTAAATTTTGTATAGAGTGCCAGGTATTCTTTTAATGCAGCTTCTTTATCAGTTACCGGCGTACTGTTTTTGTTGTATGCCCTTAAAAACTCGTCTTTATCAACGGCATTATTGCCAAAAGTAAAAATAGTTTGGCCATTGCTTTTTGCCAAAGAGCAGGATATTACCAGCAATAAAAAAATTTGCTTCATCACAGTGTACTTGGTTTAATTAGTTGTTTGTTTCCATTTTACCTGCAGCAATTCATCTGTTTGCAGTGGGGTAAGTTTTTTACCTATAATACGTTTTTCTTTATCGAGTAAATACATGGTTGGCGTCATGGTTACATCGTACAACTGCCTGTAGCTGGGCTTTTGGGCAGCTACATCAGCAGCTTCCATTTCTTTGGTCATGTGTACATGTGCCCACTCGCCCAGGTTATGTTCGGTAATAAATTTTTTCCAGGCAGGCAGCAAATCTTCTTTGCTATCGCCAGAAAGTACGCCATACATTTTTACCCCATGGGCCTTCCAGCTTGCTTTGTAAAAAGAATCCAGTCTTGGAACTTCGTCTTTGCAATGCCCACAGTTGGGATCCCAAAAACATACGATGGTGTATGCTGCATCAAACTTATACAGAGAGGCTGGTTTGCCTGCTGTATCAACCATTTCAAGGTCGGCAGCTTTGGCGCCAAGCAGGTTGGCCATTAGCATGTAAGCTCTGCGGCTAATGGTTTCCATTTGCTTTTCGTTAAGCCAACTGGTAAGTCCTTTGCTATGGTATTTTTCAAAAAGGTGAACAAAAACTGCATCCTGCCCCATGTATTTTGGGTTAATGTATTCATCTGTAAGCCAGTTAAGTAAAAATTTATACATTTCCGGGGCACTGCGGGCAAGTAACAACTGATAATCTGCCTCTCTAATAATACTATCCGGTTGCTGAATTAAAATGTCACGATAAAATTTTTCAAATTTGGGTAAAAAGAAGGGTGACCGTATAATGCGGTCGTCCATAAACGTAACGCCATCCCAATAATGCTGTTTATAATAGTAATAGTTGTTCAGAGAGTCGTTCCGTGTTTTGGGGTTTTGCATTAATAACGGCGGCTCTTTCATGGCATTGAGTACAGCCGTCATCATAGATTGTGGCTGGTTTTTTATGATATTCTCCCGGTAGTCGTTCAGGTCTTTGTTTAGCTTGCTGTAGTTGGCCTCATGCAGCAACGAATCTTTTTTGGTAGTAGAAGCGGCGTAGGCATTTCTTTCCTGCTCCCATAATTTACCTTTTACCGCCATATTTTTTTGGTACTCCTGAAAAAGAATATTTTCTTTAGAGCCTGTAACCACTGTTTTATTAAGCAAATCGGTGGTATCTATGGTAATGCTGATTACCTGTTCTTTATCAATAAAAAAATCTACCAGCTTGCTTTTACCAGGCAGCACCATGGCGTAAATACCACCAGGTAATTTTCGTTTGCCTTCAAATATTGCCACACCTTTATTGTTAACGGCGGCAGAATCTTCAATATTTAAATTTTTGCCATTGTGATAAGTTAAATACGCAATGCCATTGGTATAGCCGGGTGCAAGCAGGGTTACTTTAAAACTATTTACTGTACTGTTGGTAACTGGTTTTACTGGTACGGCTTTATTTTTTGCTGGCTGGCTTTGCGCCTTTACTGCAACAAAACAAGCAAGTACAACAAAGGATAATACTATTTGCTTCATATTTAAAAGATAAGGTTACAAAAATATCTAAAACGAACGGTTTAGCCGCATGTTGTAAAAACGGATTGTTAAAAAAAACAATTAGTTAACAAAATTCAATTTTAAAATGACTATCTGCAATTGATTGCAACTTTATAAAATAGATAATTTTCATTAAAAATGGTGACACGTGGCCTCATCCCAACCCTTCTCCAAAGGAGAAGGAACTCGAAGATTGAAGCGGAAAATCTTTAGTATGGAGTTAATCTTTTGTTTGCACCTTTTTACGGATAGTCATTAATTTTTATACATACTAATATTTTAACAGGTCTACATTTCCTTCATTTGGCCTGTCCAAATGGCAAGGTCGGGCTTACGTCGTACTTCCGTCTAAACGTCAATCGGACGGGCGGGCTTTTACTTTAAATCAATAGGGGGCTTTTACCTCAAATCAATATGGGGCTTTTACTTCCAATCAATATTGTGCTTTTACTTCAAATTAATAGGGTGCTTTTACTTCCAATCAATATTGTGCTTTTACTTCAAATCAATATCGGGCTTTTACCTCCAATCAATAGGGGGCTTTTGCTTCAAATCAATAGGGGGCTTTTACCTCAAATCAATAGGGGGCTTTTACTTCCAATCAATATTCCGCTTTTACTTCCAATCAATATTGCGCTGTTACATCAAATCAATAGGGGGCTTTTACTTCAAATCAATAGGGGGCTTTTACTTCAAATCAATATGGGGCTTATACCTCAAATCAATAGGGCGCTTTTACCTCCAATCAATAGGGGGCATTTACTTCAAAATAATGCTGGGCTTTTACATCAAATCAATATTGGGCTTTTACTTCAAATCAATAAGGGGCATTTACCTCCAATCAATATGGGGCTTTTATTTCAAATCAATAGGGGGCTTTTACTTCAAATTAATAGGGGGCTTTTACTTTAAATCAATATTGGGCTTATACTTCAAATCAATAGGGGGCTTTTACTTCAAATCAATAGGGGGCTTTTACCTCCAATTAATATGGGGCTTTTACCCAAACAATTTGTATTTATTTAAACATTCATTTTTCTTTTTGCAATAAATAAAGGAAAGGTATTTTTGCCAGCGTGAAAAGAAAAAAATATCTCTTAGAAAAAGTGTTGGTAACCGGCTATGCAGCCGAAGGCAAATCATTGGCAAAAATTGATGGTAAAGTGATTTTTATAGAGGGCGCTGTGCCCGGCGATGTGGTGGATGTATTTGTAAGCACCAATAAAAAAGATTGGGGCGAAGGCAGGGCCACCCATTTTCATGAGTACTCAAAAGATAGAACAGTTCCTTTTTGTCAGCATTTTGGCACCTGTGGTGGATGCAAATGGCAAATGCTGCCATACCAACACCAATTGCAATACAAGCAGCAGGAAGTAGCCCAAAATTTTAGACGAATTGGTAAAGTTGAATTGCCCGAAATGCTGCCCATTGCAGGTGCTGAGCAAACTACCTGTTACCGCAATAAACTTGATTTTAGTTTTAGTAATAAACGGTATTTAACGAGTGAGGAGATAAAAAGTCTGCCCCAACCGCTACCGAAGGAGGGGGCTTTAGTGCCTGCGGATGATAGCTCTTTTCAAAATAGAGGAGAATTAGATCAAACTACTCCACAAGAGCTAATAAATTCGCAGGGGCTTCAAATCCCCCCTTTGGGGAGTGGGAGGGCTGGAGGTGGTGCCTTAGGCTTTCACGTTCCCCGTATTTTTGATAAAATCATAGATATTCAGGAGTGCTATTTAATGGCAGATGTAAACAATGTTATCCGCAATAATATCCGTGATTTTGCAATGGCAAACCATTACAGCTATTACGATATTAAGCAGCATACCGGCTGGCTTCGCAATATCATAATCCGCAACTGCAGTACCGGCGAGTTGATGGTGAATATTTGCCTGGGGTATCAAGATGAAGCAGAAACAAAAAAACTGATGGATTTTGTACTGGAAAAAGTGCCTTCCATCACCACCTTACTATATACCATCAATACTAAATGGAACGATACCATTTACGACCTTACCCCTGTGGTATATTTTGGCAAGGGTTATGTAATTGAACAACTAGAGGGGTTTACATTTAAAATTGGTCCTAAATCATTTTTTCAAACCAATACCAAACAGGCAGAAAAACTCTACAGTATTACCCGTGATTTTGCAGGCCTTACCGGTACCGAAACAGTGTACGATTTGTATTGTGGTACTGGCAGCATTGGCATATTTGTAAGTGAGCATGC
>JBBQTZ010000182.1:0-9472 GCA_038234405.1 Chitinophagales bacterium | reverse complement strand
CCCCGATAATTATGTGCCTGCACCATATAGCACACAGGGATATAATAGGTATACGTATGCAATGAACAACCCCTTAAAATTTGTTGATTCTGATGGTAATTTTCCATATTTGGCTGTGGCAGCAATAGCTGCTGTAAGCGGTTTTGTTAAAGGCATTCAATATTCGGGATCTGGTCAGGGTGGATTTTTAGATGGTTTCTGGAGGGGTGCATTAATTGGTGCAGCAGGCGCTGCATTAGGAGTATTGGCTCCTATAGGAATTTTACCAGGCTTAGCATATGGTGCTAGTACTGGAGCTGCATTAGGAGGAATAAGTAGTGCTTTGGAAGGAAAAAATTTTTGGAATGGTGCCTTAAAGGGATCTCTTGTTGGAGGAGCATTAGGAGGAATTAGCGGTGGATTACAAGCTGATGCATTAGGAGCAAATGTATGGACAGGGCAAAGGCCAGTAGAGTATTTGTACTCTACTCAGCTACCTGGCATTACTGGTTCTGAAGCCGCACCATACACAGATGAATATTTACACAAAGTATACAATCAAAACTTTAAGGGTACAAAGGGGATGTCTTGGATGTCAAAAAACTATATGCCCAACAATGCAACAAAAAACCCAGACGGATCATGGTTGATTGGGGGAAAAGATGTTGTAGCTACGACACAGCCCAGGGTTTGGTTTCATGGTAACTCTTCTAGAATTCTTTTTTCCAGAGCTGCTTTTCAAAGTAAAGAGTATCTTGCAGTAACTATGGCACATGAGTTAGGGCATGTAACCCACTTTTATTTAGAATTAGATAAGTATGCAAAGTCAGAATCTGATTTTCCAACAAAAGATTTAATAAAAACTAAAGGACATCTTGCCATTCAAAAAATGACTTACAACTTAATTAAAAAAAATGGATGGGAAGTATCTGGATTTAAAATACAATTCCAAGATCCATTATCGTTAGGTACAGCTAGCGACGCTTTATACAATCCTATATCTTTTTTAGAAAAAATAATTGTATTTCCAAAATAATTCATGATGAAAAAATTATTATATCTTATGATGTTGTCAGCAATTTTTAGCTGTAAAGAACATAATATTAAGTGGAACAATAGCCTGAATATTTTGCCAGATAAAATTACTTATAATTTAATAATAAAAAATAATTCAACTAGAGATTTATTTTTATTGGTTCCTGGAAGTTATATCCAAAAGGTAGGCTGTTCAAGGGTGTATCATATGTTTAGTGTGATTGGAGGATTTGATATTTACGATTTTTTCTGTGATTCATTCGCCAAATCAAATTCTCCTGAACTGTTCAAAACACCACCTTTTCGGGAGGCATCATATCCGCATAAATTTAATCGGGATGATCTTGCGGAAAAATTGATCAGTGCTACAACGCAGTATTGGAAACAAGATGTTGAAATGTATTTGAGTCAACAATTATCTAGTTATCCGTCTATTATTTTTGTAAAAAAAGACAGCAGTTGTGTATTTGAATATAAATATCAAAACAATTTACCCAAAGGCGATTATAAATTTTTTTTTGAAATCGAAAAGGTAATAAGAAAAAATGAAAAATTTCAACAGCTTATTGCAGAACTTAAAAGAATAAATAGAGTTGATACGTACTACTTTGAAGATTTAACTGAACAATCCAGCGGTTCTGTAACGCTAACGATAAAAAAGTAAATGAATATTTATGATAAAGAATTTAAAATGCGTTTGTCTGTGTATATTATTATCGTTATTTATTGGCTGCAGAAAAGAAGAAAATAAAAGGCAGTGCTGGTATCTATTGGAAAATAACGGTGGAAACGTAGGAGAAGTGTGTGATAAAAGCAGGGCTGAGATGGAAGCAAAATATAATGGGCAGTTTTATTTTTATCCCACAAGTGATCCAAAATACTGTTGGAAGATTGAAGACCCCTTTTTTGGTACTTTTTACCTCCGCAATATTGCCCAATATGCAGTTAATCTTTTGGCATCAACTTCCTCTGGTTATACCACTGCAAAGGTAGATTGCAGCAGTTTTTGCAAATGGGTGTATCAGGATAGAAGACTTAATAAAAATACAGGCTTCTTTAGGTATGGTATTGCAACTCCTGAATCTTTTAGTTTAGACAGTTGCGGTAAATTATTTGTTGGAAAAGAAGTGATAATAAGAGAAACACCCGATTCAGTTTATTACCGAAAATTTATAAAAAAAGAGGATTGATTCTATAAAAATTTAAAAATTTATATATGCGGCATAAGTTATTATTTACCCTGCTAGTACTTTCTTTGTCAAACATAGTGCTGGCTCAGCAAATCCCATTGGGCAGTTGTGGTATTGTTTATATATATGATGCTACAGGTTGTCGTACTAAGCGAACCTATTTCTGTAACAACGGCGGCACCTATCCACAGCGTCCATCTGCAAAAAATACTGCTGTAAATACCACAACGGAAGAACAACTCGTAGATATTCTTTACCCTAATCCAACAACAGGTATTTTTAATATTACGTTTACATCCCCGTTAAAAAATGCTATTGTTTCAATTTTCGATGCTACAGGAAAAATTGCTCGTCAAACACGGGCAAAGGGCAAAACAAATACGTTTAATTTATTTGGCTTATCATCGGGTGTTTATTTTATTAAAGTATTAGATAATGGAAAATCAATAGAGATGAAAGTAATAAAACAGTAAATTAAAGTTATTTAAACTACAAATATGGTTAACTTAAACATCTTTTCGTATTTCTAATAATATTTTTCCCTTATTGATGAAAAGCTTCGCTTACAAATTTTAAAACTTCGGGTAGTGCTGTTCTCCAATAGTTCCAGTCGTGCATACCATTCCTTACCCTGAATTCATGTATTACATTTTGGTCTATCAAAATGGAATGTAGTGCCATATTGCCTTTTATCAAAAAGTCTTTATCGCCGCAATCAATGTAAAAGCGAACGGTGTTAAGCTTTGCAGCTGGTACAGTTGTAGCCAATTGTAGAATTGAATTTTGAAAATAATGAGCAGTCAGCTTGCTTTTACCATTTGTATATTTTCCATAAACTTCATCAAATTTTAAGCTTATCCACCTGTCATTGTTGAATGCGGTAAACTCTTCTTCGGTAAATACTGCGGCACTTAAAGGAGCACAGGCGGCAAATAAATCAGGGTATTTTATGGCATACATCAATGCACCAAAACCACCCATAGAAAGGCCGGCCACTGCCCTATATCTTTTGCTGCTTCGGGTTTTATACACAGAGTCTATGTAAGGAATAAATTCTTTAATGAAAAAATCTTCGTAGCGGGCCTTGCCTGCAAAATCGTTGATATACCAGGTGGCAGCAGCATCGGGCATGGCAATAATCATGGGTGTGCAATCGGGCTTGGCCAATGCCTCATTGGCAATGGTATTTACTTCGCCAAATTGTGTCCAGCCGGTTTCATCATCAGTATAGCCATGCAATAAATATAGGGTAGGGTAGCGGCGTTGCGCTGTTTCATAATCTGCAGGTAAGTAAATAGAATAGCGCACTTCCCTTCCAAGAATATTACTCTTCAATGTAAGGCTTTCCAATATTTTGCCTTGCCCAAATGCAATGGCTACCAAAAAAATGAAAACTGCTAAACTGGTGATTTTTTTCATACTGCAATTTTTTATCAATGTTAAAAATTCCTTTTATAAAAGGATGTAAGACCTTTAAGAAAATTTAGTTTATACATCCACTTCCCCCACCAAAAATACACTTCCACAAACAATAATTATATCTTCTTTACTTGCGTTCAACTTAGCTGCTGTGATGGCCTCATTTACATTATCAAAGCAATCTCCATTTAATTGATATTCTACTGCTTTTGACTGTAATGCTGTAGCAGCAAGCGCTCTTGGTATATGTGCATTGGTGAAATAGTAAACAGCATTTGCCGGTAATAATTTCAATACCGTATCTATCTCTTTATCTTTTACCATGCCTAGTACAAAGTGAGTTTTTTTATCAGCATAAAAATTGTTTAGCTGCTGTAATACCTGCTTAATACCATCTTCGTTGTGGGCTACATCCAATACCAGCAAGGGTTGCTCCTGTAGCACCTGCCAGCGGCCAAATAGGCCGGTCAGTTTTTTTACATTGGCTAGGGCGTATTTTTTAGTTTCGTTTTTAATATTAAATCCTAATTCCAATAAAATGCTCACTGCACAAAGTACGGTGCACAGGTTGTTGGTTTGGTACAAGCCATTCAAATCAAGCGTAAATTTTTCTTGAACACCACGGGTATTGTTGGTAACAGTGCAGTCTAAATTATAAGCATTCATCTGTACATTGGTTACTGCATATTCATCTTGTACAAAATGGATAGCAGCGATTTGTTGCAATGTCTTTTCAACAAAAATGTTTTTTGTTATGGGTAAGTATTCGCCAATTATTACTGGTATGCCGGGTTTAATAATACCTGCTTTTTCAAAAGCAATCTTCTCCAGACTGTCGCCTAAAATATTCATGTGATCCCAGCCAATATTGGTAATAACAGATAAGATAGGGTTGATAATATTGGTACTATCAAGTCTGCCACCAAGGCCGGTTTCTATAACGGCAATATCTACTTTTTCGCTGGCAAAATAATCAAATGCCATAGCAACGGTCAGTTCAAAAAAAGAAGGTTCCACTTTTTCGCTCAGTGCTTTAGTTTTTTGTACAAAGTCTGTTACAAATGCCTCCGAAACCATCACACCATTTATTTTTATTCTCTCCCTAAAATCTTTTAAATGCGGCGATGTATAAAGCCCGGTTTTGTATCCAGCCTGTTGCAAAATGGCTGCTAACATGTGGCTTGTGCTTCCCTTGCCATTGGTACCAGCTATATGAATGCTTTTAAAGTTATGTTGAGGATTGTTAAGGGCATTGCAAAGTTCAATCGTATTGTGTAAGTCGGTTTTATAAGCAATTGCACCTATTCGGCTAAACATAGGAAGCTGTGCATACAGGTACTCAATCGTTTGTTGGTAATTCATTATTGCAAATATAAACAGCCCCAAATCCATTTATATGTTTTGGGGCTTATCTTTTATTTTTCTTTAAAAAACTTAGTTCTGTACCCTAAAGTTGAATAGTATAGTAGAAAGCCCACCATCCTCCGAAGCAGGAAATTTTAAACTAGCTGCTTTTCTTTTAGCAATACCTAAGATGGTGTTATTAGAAGTGGTGGTTCCTTTTGATATAGCGCTGCTAATAAAGCTGCCAGCGCTGTTATATTTAATGTCTAAATAAACTTTTGCATTATCGTTAAAATCATCTTCAAATCGTAAAGCACCAAGGTTAAGTGGGCGCACCCCCCTTGTTACGCTTACGCCGCTTTTGCCACCCGGAGTATTGCCATAGCTATCTGCCTTGCCAGATGGGTCGCCAGCATCGCCCGTTCCACCCGGCTTGGTGCCCTGGTAGCGGTACCCATTGTCTTCCGTAGCACCATTGCCTTTGCCATTACCCGGACCTTTATAAGTGGCTATAGGCTTAGGTGGCTTAGGATTGGTTACTGTTTGTGGGGCAGGATTGGTAGCTTTTGCAACTGGTTTTACTGCCGGTGTAATAATGGGCTTAATTTTCTTTACTGGCTTAATGGCTTTTGCAACGGGTGCTGCATCTACCTCTGCATTTTCATCAGGCTCAGCTTCATTTACATCTGCCGCAGCCTGTGTATTATTCACCTGCTGCTTGGCAGGCTCCGGCGCAGCATTGGCATTCATTTCGCCTTTTATTAATGGCTGCACTTCGCCAAAGCCCTCCTCATTATTTCCAAGATTAATTTCTATCAAATCTTGTGCAATAGGCGGTATTACTTTTAATACAGGAAATGTAATAATAAAAGCAAGGAGCAGCATTACCCCACAAATAGTAATGGTGTATAAAAAAGCCTTTTTATTCTTTTCCGATTCAAATGTTGCATGCATAGATAAAGTATAAATCATGGTAAAGATATTTAAAAAACAAAAGATTCAATACCATACCAGTTTACACAACCGTTAAAAATGTTTAACACAATAAAACTACTTTTAAAGAATGATAAGCCCGGCGATATTGCTTTGTGGTACTTCATTGGCGTCGCACTCTTGTACAAAATCACTTTATTTGGCTTTTACTACAATATTGTTTTTGCATTGTTCCTGCTTTACATTGTTGCAAGCACGTAGCTTTTACTGTAATGTTAGTTTACTGCCTTTAGCTAAATGATGAACATAAAGTGGTGGGCCCTGGCCATTCAACCCAAATTTTTTAAGATGAATGCTGTAATAGATTTAGAATTGCGAAACAGGGAATCAATTCCAAAAAAATCGGCAAAAAAGTTCAATAACTTTATTAATACAGCTAAAATTGTTTTAAAACAACGGAAAGTTCTATCATTTCTACAGTACTACTTCTTTATAAAAATATCATACCCAAACCGTATAATAGTGCCGGCCACAACCAACAAAAAAAATATTCTTATAAATTTATTGCCTTTTAAAATGGCTAGTCTTGCTCCAAAAAAAGATCCAATAACATTGCAAACGGCCATTGGTAGGGCATATTGGTATAAAATATGGCCGCTTCCGGAAAAAAATAAAATAGAGCCAGCGTTTGTAGCAAGGTTTACAAACTTGGCATGGGCACTAGCCTTTAAAAAATCGTACCCAAGTACAGCAATAAAAAACATTACCAGAAAACTGCCTGCACCAGGCCCAATAAATCCATCATAAAAACCAATTATTAATGCAAAAAAGGAGGTGTACAGGAGTTCTTTTTTGGCAGTAATGGTTTTAACAGCAGCGTTGCCAAAATCTTTTTTGGTATAGGTATAAATAGCTACTGCAATCAATATACAAAAAATGATGGGTTTCATAAATTGATTGCTTACAAGCGATACGCAAACAGAGCCGGCAAATGCAGCAGCAAAGGCAATACTACTCATGATAGCCAACATTTTCCATTGCACTTGTATGCGCTTTGCATATTGAAATGCAGCTATGGAAGTGCCTGTAAAAGAAGGAATTTTGGTAGTACCCAGTAATGTTGCCACCTGGTATTGCGGCAGGGTAATTAATGTAGCCGGCGTTTGTATTAAACCGCCACCGCCTACAATAGCATCAATAAAACCAGCTACAAAAGCTGCAAGGCAAAGTATAATTATTTCATTTGTCATTAAAACGGATATTGAACTTGTAAATGTACTATAATCAACTTCCAATTACGCAAACTATGAGTAGCAGTAAGCAGTTCTATAAAAGAGGGATGTTAAAAAGTGAGCAACAATAATGCAGCATGGCAGTGTTTCATAAAAAAACCGGGAAACAGCAATTGCTGTTTCCCGGTTAATAATTTAAAACCTTTTTATTTCAACTATTTTTTTGGCATCAACACGGCATCAATTACGTGTACTACACCATTACTTCCTTCAAGATCTGCTGCAGTTACGTTTGCACCATTGATCATTACTTTGCCATCTTTAATACTTACAGTTAGCTCTTCGCCTTGTAAAGTTTTAACTTTTTGACCATCTGTGAGATCTGCAGCTTTTACAGCGCCTGCTACTACGTGGTAAGTTAAAATACCTGTTAATTTTGCTTTGTTTTCAGGCTTCAATAAACCTTCAACAGTACCGGCCGGCAAAGCAGTAAAAGCTGCATTGGTTGGTGCAAATACTGTAAACGGACCAGCACCTTTCAATGTTTCTACTAAACCTGCAGCAGTAACCGCAGCTACTAGTGTAGTGTGGTCAGGCGATCCAATAGCAATATCAACGACGTCTTTTGGTGCAACAGGTGCAGCAACTTCAGTTTTTACTGTATCAACCGGAGTTGTTTCTGCTGTTTTGCTGGCTTCGTTGTTACACGATAACAATAAAATTGCGCTGATTGAAGCAGCGGTTAAAATGGGGAGAATGTTTTTTTGCATAAAATTTTTTTTCTTTAACGGCTACATGGTTAGATTGTTCACATTTTGTTAAATAAAAAGTAAAAAAGTGCTAATATTTTTTTTCTTTTACATGACAACTGAAACTTACACTTAATCAGCCTTACTTACGGCTATTTTTTTGATAAGAGAAGTTTAATAATTATAGGTGATGTTGGTAGGTTATATTCTTTACCATTTATGGGTTAAAGTATTTGCAAAATCTTGCTTAAACAAGATGTTTATGAAGGAATTCTCTTTATTTATTATAATTTCTTTCTCCAAAAAGTAAACTGCCAATTCTAATCATATTGCTGCCTTCCTCTATTGCTGTTTCGTAATCTCCGCTCATGCCCATTGAAAGTACGGTAGGTTCAATATTTTGAACAGTTAAATTATCGTATAATCTCTTTAATTTTTTAAACTCCTCTCTTACCAATGCTACATCAGTAGAAAAAGAAGCCATGCCCATTAAACCCATTATTTGCACGTTGGTGTATTTACTCATCTGCACATTAGCCAATGTTGTTTCGTCAAAACCAAACTTGGTTTCTTCCGTTGCTATATGTACTTGCAGCAGGCAACCTATTGTACGGTTATTTTTAATAGCATGTTTACTAATTTCTGCTAATAGATTTTCGCTATCAACTCCATGTATAAGGTGTACAAACGGTGCAATGTTTTTTACTTTATTACTTTGCAAATGGCCTATAAAATGCCAGTGGATATCTTTGGGCATTACTGCTTGTTTATCCAACAGTTCCTGTACATAGTTTTCGCCAAAATCTCTTTGCCCCAAATCGTATAAAACCTCAAGGTCTGCTACCGGTTTAGTTTTAGAAACAGCCACTAGCGTGGCTTTACCTTTTAATTGTAACAATATTTCTTTGTATTTATCAATATTTACCGCCATGTTTTCATTTAAATTTAATAAACGAAAATACAGTATCTGCCTGCAACAAATAAAAAAGTGCAAACAACTTTCGCTATTTACACTTAATATCATTCAAATATTATTCAAATATCATTCCAGTATCATTCAGCTACCTGCTTATGATTGCACTTATTTAAGAATACTCCTGCTAATTACAATTCTTTGTACTTCGCTCGTTCCTTCATATATCTGTGTAATTTTTGCATCTCTCATCATACGTTCTACATGATATTCTTTTACAAAACCATAACCACCATGTATTTGAACTGCTTCAGTAGCCGTCCACATGGCGGTTTCGCTTGCAAAAACCTTGGCCATGCTGCTACTAAGGGTATAATCTACATGTTCATCTTTTTCCCAGGCAGCTTTTAAGCAAAGCAGGCGGGCCATTTCAATTTTGGTGGCCATATCTGCCAGTTTAAACTGAATAATCTGGTGGTGCATAATTTCTTTACCAAATGCTTTGCGTTGTTTGCTGTAAGCAAGAGATCTTTCATACGCACCACTTGCTATACCCAAAGCCTGTGCAGCAATGCCAATTCTGCCACCGGCCAGGGTTTTCATGGCAAATGAAAAACCAAATCCATCTGCGCCAATGCGGTTTTCCCTGGGCACTTTTACGTCGTTTAGCAAAATGGT
>JBBQTZ010000181.1:0-9556 GCA_038234405.1 Chitinophagales bacterium | reverse complement strand
ATGCAAAGGTTCTGCTACAAAGCCTGCTGTTACAGGATTCCAATGCCCGCCTGAATGGCTTGTCGGGCAGGAAGATAATTTAAAAGCTGTTTATACATTTCTGTACTGTCCAATAATACCGGATGATTTTCGTATTCCCAGAACTTGTGTTTATATATAAATTTGTGAAACACCGGCATTTAACCCTTGGAATTTTAGAATGAAGGGATAGTCATTAAGCGAGTGTTTAATTTTGTTGATATTTCGCTTTGTTTTATGTGATGATAAAAAGCGGCAATTGGTAATGAAATGATAGAAATGTGAAGCGCACCGAAGATTTGTTTGAAGCACCTGTTAGAAGGTACAAAACAAAAAAGCGAATTTCAATATTTCTATTAAAATTCGCTTCTACATTACATTTAGAAGATAAGATTTTCTCTTGTGTGAACTGGCTGGGACTCGAACCCAGGACCCATACATTAAAAGTGTATTGCTCTACCAACTGAGCTACCAATTCATTATTCTGGTTGGTGTTTTAATTTTGGAGTGCAAAAATAAGGGAAAACACATTTGAAGCAAACTTTTTTACAAATCTTTTTTATTTTTTTATAAATTCCTCCCAAAACAACTTTGTTTAGTTACAGCCAAACAAGTGGCTTATTTTTGTAGTACAACCATTTTATATGAGTAATTTTTTTAAAGATAAAGTAGTAGTAATTACCGGCGGTAGCGATGGTATTGGTAAGGCTTTGATAAGCGCCTTAATTCCCTTAGGAGCTAAAATAGCCACCTGCGGTCGCAATCAAGATAAACTGTACAGTCTTCAGGTACAATATTCAAATCACTTGTTTCATGCAATGGTAGCAGATGTAAGCAGGTATGAAGATTGTAAGCATTTTATCAATTCTACCCTTGAAACCTTTGGCCATATAGACATTTTAATAAACAATGCTGGTATATCAATGCGTGCACTATTAAAAGATGTTGAACTGGATGTAATAAGAAAAGTAATGGATATAAACTTTTATGGTACAGTGTATTGCACAAAACTAGCACTTGAATCAATAACTAAAAATAAAGGAACTATTGTGGGCGTATCTTCTATAGCTGGCTTCAGGGGCCTGCCAGGTCGTAGCGCTTATTCGGCATCAAAATTTGCAGTTAATGGTTGGCTTGAATCAATCAGAACAGAACTTTTAGACTCTGGTGTAAACGTAATGTGGGTATGCCCCGGCTTTACAGCTAGTAACATCCGCAATGTTGCTCTTAATAAAGATGGCAATGCACATAATGAAAGTTTAATGAACGAAAATACAATGATGAGTTCTGATGAATGCGCCTATCATATTTTAAAAGCTATTGAACAAAGGAAACGTACCATTATACTTACTTTTACTGGAAAGAGAACTGTTTGGCTGAATAAGCTTTTTCCATCATGGGCCGATAAAATGGTACAGAAATATTTTTTTAAAAACGGAGAACTCATAAAATAACTTAACCGTTTTTACTATAAAACAATTGTTGTATTTGAGTAGTAAAGCTTTAATATTTTTTATTTAAATAATCATTATTAGTACAATTGATACCAAAATATATTTTGTATCAAATCAAAAAAACATTTCAGCAGTATCTATGCCTCTAGTAACCTTAACATCAGATATTGGCCAACACGACTTTGTTGTTGGTGCAATTAAGGGACAGTTATTACAGATGAATCCACAGCTCACTATTATTGATATTTCTCATCAACTTTCACCGTTTAATTATCCACAGGCAGCTTACGTTTGCCGTAATGCTATAAAAAATTTCCCCTTAGGTACATTACACCTGGTAATGGTAAATCTATTTGAACAAAAACCTACCCATTTACTTTTGGCAGAGCACAATGGCCATTTTATAGGATGCGCTGATAACGGCTTACTTACCATGATTTTGGAAGAATTACCACAGAAAGTAGTGGCATTACCACTAGAAAAAACAAACGTAAAAAATGTATTGTACTACACACAAGTATTTGCCAAAGCCTTTGATGCCTTGTTAAGTGGCTCAAGCCTCGATACCATTGGGGTTGCAATTGTATCTATTCAGGTAAAAAATGCGTTGAGACCAATGCAGGGCAGTAACTGGATAGAGGGACAAATAATTTTTATTGACAATTTTGAAAATGTAATTGTAAATATTACCCACACAGACTTTGAGGCACAACGTAAAGGCAGAAGTTTTAAAATAATATTTAAACGAGATGAAATTATTGAGCGAATCAGTGAAACGTATGCAGATGTTGCGGACGGAGAAAAATTGGCTATTTTTAATTCGGCCGGCTATTTGGAAATAGCCATTAATAAGGGTAATGCTGCCGGCCTGTTGGGTTTACAAGGTTTTTCCGAAGCGCAACAACAAGGTAATGTACAATACGCAAACAGCCGCTTATTTTACCAAACAGTAAAGGTCTTCTTTGAGTAAACCCATAGTTAATTTATATATTGGCAGGCTTTTACATTTTAAATTTTACCCAACAGCAGTCTTGAATTTTATAAAAAAAATACCAATAGTTGAGGCAAGCGATGCTGAACTAATCAGAGCCTATAAAAACAACGCTGATAAAGCAAGTTTGGGCAAGTTATATGAGCGTTACATGGAGCTTGTTTTTGGGGTATGTTTAAAATATTTTAAAGATGCTGAAAGAGCAAAAGATGCTGTAATGGATATTTATGAAGAATTATGTACCAAATTGCTGCAACATGAAGTAGAAAATTTTAAGGGTTGGCTAGCTGTAGTGGCCAGAAACCATTGCCTGATGCAACTAAGGAGCCCAAGAAATTTAAAATTTGCAGCATTTAATCCAGCCATTATGCAAACAGCTCAACAATCGCATCTTGAAAATGAGGCGTTTGAAAAGGAGGAACATTTAGTAAGGTTAGAGCATTGTATAGAAAAACTGCCTCAAAATCAAGGGGTATGTATTAAAATGTTTTACTTACAAAAAAAGTGTTACAACGAAATAGCAGCGGCTACAGGCTACGAATGGCGTAATGTAAGAAGCTACATACAAAATGGTAAGCGAAATCTTAAACTATGTTTAGATAGTTAAAAAGGTTGATACTATTAAATTTAGGCTGTAGAAATCTTATCTGGTGTGGGCTAAATAAAGAATGAAGAAATGAGTAAGGAAGAATTGCATAGTAATTATTCAGCGAAAGATATTGAACGATATCTGTTGGGCAAAATGCCCAATGAAGAGATGTATGCTTTAGAAAAAGCAGCCCTGGATGATCCATTACTGGCAGAAGCTATAGAAGGGTTTGAAGGAATGGAAGAAAAAAATTGGGAAAAAGTAATTGTTGATTTAAGAAGCAAATTGGCTGCTCTTGAAAATACTGCTATCGTTAAAATTGATAAAAATTCATTTGCCAAATGGTGGCGTGTAGCAGCAGCGTTGTTATTACTTTTATCTAGCGTAGCAATCGCTTACATTTTTACTATAGATAAAGCGCCGCTGACTCTGGCAGATGTAAAAAGCAACGATAAAAATATTACCATTGATTCAGTTGCAGTAATATCTTCCAAATTGCCCAATAATGATACTTCAACTGAATTTGCAGTTCAATCTGCTACAAAATCTTTACAATCCCTTACCGAACCAAGGGCCGAAAAATCGATTACCCCAATTGCTCCAATTGAAAATACAACAAACAAAAATTTTGAGTATCTACCCAAACAAAATTTATTAGCCAGCAAAGATGGTGTGATTACAACAACAGATGCGAATTACTCTAACGCTACTACAGCAAATACCTATGAGGGTAACAAATCTGCCAATACCTATAAGAATATTGATGAAAAAACAACAGTAACTGAAGCAACACAGCAAAACAGCCTCAATGAAATTTCAATAAATAATGTAAAGGAATCTAACACAAAAAATGACAGCTACAATAATGGGCAAATTGATCGTTTAAACGACAATGCAACGCCGTTTGCACAAGAAAATATAGAGGCAAATAAAAAACAAACATTTGCAGATCACAAAAGCAATACTAAAAACACTGATGAAGATAGTTCAATGCCCGAAATTGTAAATGTTGTTGGGTATGGTGCTAAAAAAATCACCAATCAAAACCTTCAGGGATTGCAAAAAATAAAAATAAAAGAAGCAAACGATAGGCTAAAAAAAATAAAAGCTTCTGAAGATAACATTGATAAAAAAGTGGATGCCAGTAGAATAAATGTACAAGATGAATTAAAAGAACAAGCAAGTGAAGATGCTGAACCCATCATTGGTTGGGCAGAATACAATAAATATTTGTGGAACAATGTAACACAAAACAAAGTAATTGCAGATAAACAAGTACACGGAATAGTAGATGTATTTATAAAACTAAATAAAGAAGGTTTAATAACAAAAATAAAGATAACTAAATCACTGTGCCCGGAGTGTGATGCTTTAGCAGTAAGGCTTATAAAAGAAGGATCCAAATGGAAAGTAAAAAATAATAAAGCAAAAAATGTTACTGTACAAGTAAGATTTTAGTTGTTGTTTTAAAAGTGAAATCCTTATGGTTATTAAGCTAATTATTCTAATGAATAAAGATGAAAGACACCGTGTATTTAACAAAAAATAATGGACTAAAAGAATGTTAGCTGCTGTTGCCCGGTAACCTTAAAATACCATCAGCAAGAATATAATTATGAACATAGAAAATAGTGTAGTTGAAGATACAAATGAAATTTTAAGGCTTTACGAAATTGCAAGAGATTTTCAAAAGACAAAGGGTGCTGTTCTTTGGCCAAAGTTTGATAAAGAACTGGTTGAAACTGAAATAGCAGAAAAACGTCAATGGAAAATTTTGATTGATAAACAGGTTGCTTGTGTTTGGGCTACAACTTTTAGTGACCCTGAAATTTGGAAAGAACGAAATAATGACCCATCCATTTATATTCACAGAATTGCGACTAACCCGATTTTCAGGGGACAAAATTTAGTTAGTGAGATTGTTAAATGGTCAAAAAAATATGCAGCAGAAAATTTTAAGAAATTTATCCGAATGGATACCGTAGGTGAAAACAAAGGCCTTATCAACTATTATCAAAAATGTGGTTTTGATTTTTTAGGACTTTCGAAACTGAATAGCACAGACAATTTACCAGCCCATTATCACAAAGCTACTGTTAGTTTATTTCAAATGACATCCATATAAATTTAGCAATTAAAAAAGCTGCTAACGCACAGAAGCTGTTATTATTACACACATCAAAATGAAACTTGAACTTTACCAGGTAGATACATTTACAGGCAAACTCTTTGGAGGTAACCCTGCTTGTGTAGTGCCATTAACTGAATGGTTACCAAATGAAATGCTTTTAAAAATTGCAAAAGAAAATGCAGTTGCAGAAACAGCTTTTTTTATTGACAAAGGCTACAAAATACAGCTTCGTTGGTTTACACCAGAAATAGAAATGGATTTGTGCGGTCACGCTACACTTGCAACAGCACATTGCTTACACACAATTTTAAATTACCCTCAAAACATACTTATTTTCGAAACATTAAGTGGTGATTTAACCGTTACAATTAGAAATGAATTGTATACACTATGCTTACCAGCAAGAAAACCAACAATGGACAGCTTGCCGGAAATAATTAGTAAATCGTTGAGCATACAACCAATAGAAGTTTTAAAATCGAGAGATTATGTTTTAGTATATGAAAACGAAACCCAAATAAAAAATCTGGTTATTGACAGGCAAACTTTTGACAAAATAAATTTGGATCCTGGTGGTATAGCAGTAACGGCACTAGGAAATAATTGCGATTTTGTATCAAGGTATTTTACACCACAATCAACAATTTTAGAAGATCCGGTTACGGGTTCAGCACATTGTTCTTTAATTCCATTTTGGGCAGAAAGACTTAATAAAAAATCTATGTTGGCTTATCAATTATCAGATAGAATTGGGAAATTAATTTGTGAGGATAAAGGAGAAAGAATAACAATAAGTGGAGAAGCAAAAACTTACTTTGTAGGCTCGCTATGGACAGAATAGAAAGCATTTTTTAAAAGTACTATTACAAAAAATGACAACATCAGTAAATTTTTGGCTACAATCTTATTTGCAGCATTTACTTTTTGTGAAATTTACTTTTTGTGAAATACGCAATAAAAGCTACCCCATTTTACTGGAATAGCTTTCTTTACTTTTTTTCATTAAACCAATTTTACCATTTTTTACAAAATGTTTATTTCTTTTGCAGCAGCTTTCTCTTTTTCTTTTTTAGGAAGTTCAATAAGCAAAATTCCATTTTCGTACTTCGCTGCAATGTTTGCACTATCAATTTTTTCATCAATAGTAAAGCTTCGTTTAAAAGCCTTTTGGGTAAATTCTGTTCTAATCATTTTTACCGTTTCATCTTTTACCACATCTTTTTTTGTTGCGCTGATGGTTAGTAAATTATTTTCCTGCTTAATGCTGAAATCAGTTTTTTCAAATCCTGGAATGGCTAACTGCAAAAGATAGGCAGCGTCATTTTCCTGGATATTAACTGGCGGATAGGCAAGAAAATCTTCTCTTACCGACTTACCAAAGTTTACAGGCAATTCGTTTAAAAACTCATTCATTAAGCTATCTAAAGATTTTGAAACCGGGTTGTTTACTTTTACGAGTGTCATAATTATATTTTTTTGGGTGAATAATTTTGTAAAAAGAAAATTGCAAACACTATTCCATTATAATTTTTTAGCTAAAATGACAATTTTCTTCACATAAATATGTCATTATGGCTACTTAATTTTCAATTTACAGACACAATGACTTGTTTTATTCATTTTTGTATTATTCTAAAAATGCAGTAAATACTTAAATACTACTTTGCAATCAAGTTTGTATTTTTGCATTTCACACAAAAACTAAAATATGTATCCAGCAGAGATAGTAATACCAATGAAAGAAGAGTTAACAGAAAACGGCTTTGCCGAAATGTTGACCGCATCTGAAGTAGAAATAAATATTGCAAAAGAAGGTACCACATTGGTTGTAATTAATTCCGTTTGTGGTTGCAGTGCAGGTACAGCAAGGCCGGGAGTATTAATGGCTGTTCAACACAGCGATAAAAAACCAGATATTTTAACAACAAGTTTTGCCGGCTTTGATATTGATGCTGTAAAAAAGATAAGGGAACATTTACTACCTTATCCTCCATCTTCACCATCAATTGCATTGTTTAAAAATGGGCAATTGGTTCATTTTATTGAAAGACATAATATTGAAGGGCGCAGCGCACAAATGATTGCAGAAAATTTAATTGGTGCGTTTGAACAACATTGCAACTAAATTTATTAAAGTGGGTTAATAAGTACATCCTGTAGCGTATTGTTACAGGATTTTTTTTATTGATAAGCGTTTGAGCCCGATTGTTGAAACTGAAAATCTGTTTCGGCGCAAAACTATCAATCCGGGTTAATCATTACTTAAAGGTAGTAGCTTGCGATGCCAACATTTACAAAGCTCAATGCTACAACATTGAACTGAAAATAGTATTAATGATCCAGTACATTGCTAACTATGTTTTCACCTATACTTTTTATTAAGTTAATAAAGAAATATTATTGATATAGAATAGATAACTTGCAACCCACAATAATTTGTAACGACTAAATATCTGTATGTATCCCAATTTATATTATGTATTTAAAGATTTTTTGGGCCTTGAGTGGAAGCCACTCAGCTTTTTAAATACATTTGGATTAATGGTTGCATTGGGTTTTATAGCCTCTGCCATAGCCATTTCCAGCGAATTGAAACGAAAAGAAAAGCTTGGCCTTTTACACCCAAGAGAAGAATCTATTTCTGTAGGTAAACCAGCATCAATAGTTGATTTACTGCTTAATTTTTTAACTGGTTTTGTTTTTGGATTCAAGCTCGTTGGCCTGCTTTTTAATAAGCCGGAAGATATGAATCCACAAGCTTATATTTTTTCGATGGAAGGTAATTTGATTGCCGGCTTGTTGTTGGGTTTAGTACTTGCCGGGCTAAACTGGTGGGAAAAAAAGAAGCAGCAGCTCAAAGTTCCGGAAGAAAGAATTATAAGAATTTGGCCGCACGATAGGGTTGGCGACATTGTAATTATCTCCCTGATATTTGGCATTATTGGCGCCAAGCTATTTGATAATTTTGAAAACTGGGACGATTTTATACAACACCCTTTAGAACGAATTTTTTCTGCCGGGGGTTTAACTTTTTATGGTGGTTTAATTGTAGCAACCATTGCATTAGCGGTTTACGGAAGAAAGAAAAATATTAATCTGATACATTTATCAGACGCTATTGCACCTGCCATGTTACTAGCGTATGCTATAGGTAGAATTGGCTGCCAGGTAGCAGGTGATGGAGATTGGGGTATTTACAATAGCGCCTACCTTACTGATGAAAATGGACATGCTGTGGAAGCAAAGCCTGGCGAATATGAAGCACAACTACAAAAATATTCAACTTATTTTTTAGAAGGAGCAGTAACAGACGGTGAAAATGGCACTAAAATGATAGTGACCGACAGAAAAAGTAATTCGCTGGCAGAGGTGCCGCATAAATATGTAAAAGCGCCTTCATTTATCCCAACCTGGATGGTAGCCTACAGCTATCCGCAAAATGTAAATAAAGATGGTATTAAAATAAACTCTTTAAAAGATGAACATAACAGGGCTTTGCCGGTGCCTGTTTTTCCCACACCATTTTACGAAACGGTTATATGTGGATTATTATTTTTAATTATCTGGTCTGTTAGAAAGCGGTTTAAAATTGCTGGCACTATTACAGGTATTTATTTTATTTTAAATGGCACCGAAAGATTTTTTATTGAAAAAATAAGGGTAAATAACGTAATTACTAAGGGTGGCCTACATTTTAGCCAGGCCGAGCTAATTGCAACATTATTGGTTTTGGCTGGTATTGCTATAATAATTTTGGTGCGGATAAAACCATTTAGAGAAAAATAGGAGGTGTTTTACCGAGGTGATAGTCTACCATAGCTGTATAAATATTTTTGGAAACATCTGCTTGTGCTTAATTAATAAATGCAACAAATAGCTTTAGCTATTCTAAAATAATAGTTAATTACAGGTTTAATATTTTATTAAAAAAGGATACTTTTTTCGAAAGTATCCTTTTTTTTTAATCCTTATCTGCAATTAATACAGCATGCGCACCTTGATAGTAGCTTTTACTTTTTTTAGCAGTTCAGCCGCATTCTTACTTAAACTTTTATCCAAATCAAGTACAACATACCCAATACTTTCATTGGTTTTTAGGTACTGCCCAAGAATATTTATTTTATGTTTAGATAAGGTTGTGTTTATTTCACTTAACACGCCCGGTACATTGTTATGAATATGAAGAATACGATGCGTTCCTTCTTGTGGCGGTAAACTAAGGTCGGGGATGGTATGCGATCCGTAACTGCCGCCTTTTTCCAGGTAATTAAATAATTTATTACTTACATCATCACCAATATTTTGTTGAGCTTCTTCGGTACTGCCACCTATATGGGGAGTAAGTATTACGTTACTCAAGCCTTGTAATGGAC
>JBBQTZ010000180.1:0-9585 GCA_038234405.1 Chitinophagales bacterium | reverse complement strand
CCGGGCGGACTTGATTTATTTTGTTACTTTTTTTTATCAACCTGTCCCGAAAAAATCGGGAGAAAAAAAAGTAAACAGATGATAGCCCATAATTGTAAAGGCTTTGCGAATAAAATACTTAATCCTAAAAATTAATTTCCTTCTTATTATTTCAATTTGCATTGTAATAATAACTCTGAGAAGGAAGTATACCTATTTAATACCTGCAAAGAGTTATACACTTTCCCCATTTGTAAAATCTTCTTTGTACATTCAGTGCTATAAACTTGCTGTATGAATATTAAAGCCTTTAAATACCTCTCTCCTATTACTTTTTACGTGCTAGCCTTTTTTTCTTTTACCCAAACGGGTTTAATAGTTTGGGGTACTTTGCTGTATAGTTTTCTGCTGATTCCTGTAACAGAACTTTTAATACAACCCAATGTAAAAAACATGAGTAAAGCAGAAGAAGAAGTTGTTAAAAAAGAGGTGACGTACGATTATATGCTTTACTGTTTTGTACTGTTGCAATACGCAGCGTTGTATCTATTTCTGCGTAGTTTTCAGGCTGAGAGCCTAACGGGATGGGATGTTGCCGGCAGGGTAATTACCATGGGCTTGCTTTGTGGTATATTTGGCATTAATGTGGCGCATGAGCTTGGGCATAGAAACAATGCATTTGAACAAACCCTTGCCAAAGCTTTGTTGCTAACTTCACTATATATCCATTTTTTTATAGAGCATAATAAAGGACATCATAAAAACGTAGCCACCCCACAAGACCCAAGCAGTGCCCGCTACAACGAACCTGTGTACAGCTTCTTTTGCAGAACAATATTTTATTCTTATCTCTCCGCCTGGCATATTGCCAATGAAGAGATGCAAAAAAGAGGCTTGTCTATTTTTAATTGGAAAAATGAAATGATACAGGCACAAGTGATACAGCTATTATTGGTTGCTACTATTTATCTTTTATTTGGCAGTACAGTAATGCTCTATTTTTTACTGGCAGCTATTATTGGCATATTATTGCTTGAAACGGTTAACTATATTGAGCATTATGGCTTGCAGCGCAAAGAAACTTCTCCCGGAAAATTTGAGCGCACCTTGCCGCATCATAGCTGGAACAGCAATCACCTCCTTGGCCGCCTAATGCTATTTGAATTAAGCCGCCACAGCGATCATCATTATCTTGCCAGTAGAAAGTATCAAATACTTCAACATCACGAAAACGCACCACAATTGCCAACAGGATATCCTGGCAGCGTAATACTTGCGTTGGTACCACCCCTATGGTTTTACATAATGAACAGGAAAATAAAGGGAATAAAAAAGAAATTTAACCAGAATGTTGCACTGTATTGCCAGCCAATATAAAAGAGAACAGTCTTAACTATAAACTAAAAAGCCATCCAGCTACAGAGTTATTGTGTGTAAATAAGAAACATCCTCTCTAACAAAGAATTTACCCTTTGTTTAAACTAACAGGTAAGCAATGCTATAAAAAAGAAAACAGGTAGTTGTTTGTTGCAAAACTTTCAATTAGGTAGCTTATTATACTAACTATATGGCATTGTAATTAATAGCGAGGAATTTTGTGCTTAATTATTTTTCCGGTAATAAATAACTATAAAATGCAAGCAATGCTTTAAAAGATGAGCAAATTCCTTAGCACCTTATATTTTTGGTGTGAAAGAAATGCTTTGCATGCACAGGTAATAAACAAACTAAATGAGTAAAATATTATTCACTTATAGTCCATATTTCACTTCCCCTTAATAACTTATCTAAATCACCCTTACCTTTTTTAGCTAATACCTCTTCCATTTGCATGCTCATTCCATCCTCATAACAAGCTCGCTCGGTTTCGTAAAATACGCCAAATGGCCTTGGTAAATGCCCTTGCAAAGCGGGGTCATCAAACATGCGAATCAGAATCTGAGCTTTGTAAAAATCCTTATCATCATGTATCCAAAGGTCTTCTAATGAAGCATCTACACCAATTTCTACTATTACCGGTCTAAAGCCATCGAGCTTTATACCCTTATTTTGAGTAGCCCCAAAAACCAGTGGTTTACCCTGCTCTAAAAACAATACTTCATCTGGTTTAGATTTTTTTTCTGTAAAAATTTCGAAAGCCCCATCGTTAAAAATATTACAGTTCTGATAAATTTCTAAAAATGAAGAACCTTTATGTGCTTGAGCCCTGAGCAACATAGCTTGCAGGTGTTTTGGGTCTCTATCCATAGTTCTTGCAATAAAACTTGCATCTGCACCCATAGCCAAAGCTAATGGGTTAAATGGATGGTCAATACTCCCAAATGGAGTACTCTTTGTTATTTTATGTTCTTCCGAAGTGGGAGAATATTGCCCCTTGGTAAGTCCGTAAATTTGGTTATTAAACAATAATATATTTACATTAAAATTTCTGCGTAGCAAATGAATGGTATGGTTACCACCAATACTGAGGCTATCGCCATCACCAGTTACAATCCACACGCTCAACTCTGGCCTTGCAGCTTTAAGTCCGCTTGCTACAGCAGTGGCCCTGCCATGAATACTGTGCATTCCATATGTATTCATATAATATGGAAAACGACTACTACAGCCTATGCCACTAACTATTACAATATTTTCTCTTGGAATACCTATTGCAGGCATTACTTTTTGTACCTGTGCAAGTATAGAATAATCGCCACAACCCGGGCACCAACGTACTTCCTGATCAGTTACAAAATCTTTTGACGTAAGGGGGGCTTCAGGTAACAAAGGAGCAATCGCTGTCATAACTGGTATAATTAAATTTAAAATCTTGTATCAATAATATTAAAAACGTAAAAATGCTTTATAGAGTATGCAAAAGTAAAACACAATAACATAGTAAAATACAAAGGAGAAAATAATTTAACTAAATGTATAATTTAACCAACATTTTGCTGTTAAAATCTATTATGACTTTCACTGCCTGCACCGTTGAGCATTTCAGATGATATTTTTACTTCAAAATAGTTTATTATTTTATCATCCAACATAAAAACAGCAACCTTTGTTTTTATGTTACTGTAACTCATTATTACTATTTCAACTGTAAAATCTGGTTTTAATCTACAAAAATGCAATTGCTATCTTTGCGGTATGCTTAAGAATACATTAATAAAAGCAACACAGGCAGGTGCCACAGAATTACGCCGTTTTTTTAATACCGATTTTAAAATTACCAATAAAGAAGGTATTAACAACCCGGTTACTGAAGCAGATTACGCAGCCGAAAAAGCTATTTTTGAAGTAATTCAACAAGAATACCCAAATCATTACATATTAAGTGAAGAGGAAGGCGCAATAAAAACTGATAGTGAATACAAATGGATAATTGACCCAATTGATGGTACAATCAATTTTGCTAATAGTATTCCTATTTGCTGTGTAAGCATTGGGTTGGAGCATAAGGGGGAAATGGTTATGGGAGCGGTTTTTAACCCTTTTATGAATGAATTTTTCTTTGCAGAAAAAGGTTTTGGCGCTTCGCTTAACAATAAAAAACTCATTGTTAGCAACAAGCCAACAGTATTGCAGAGCTGCCTGGTAACTGGTTTTCCCTATACATATTTAGATGAGCCCAATGGCCCATTGCAAGTATTTGAAAAATTGATACGAAAAGGTGTACCGGTAAGAAGACTAGGCAGCGCAGCACTTGATCTTTGCTGGGTAGCCGCCGGCAGATTTGATGGATTTTACGAACATAAATTACAACCATGGGATAGTGCTGCCGGTGTATTAATAGTACAGGAGGCGGGTGGAAAAGTATCAGATTTTAATGGCGACCCTTATTCTGTTTATCAGCCACATATAGTGGCAACCAACGGAAAAATACATGAAGAACTATTGGCAATCATCAACAATAAAAAAGAAGTATGAGCACAGAAAGAACAGAGATAGCCTCACTGGGAGAATTTGGCCTTATAGACCATTTAACCAAAAATAATGAAACCAAAAACGCATCTACCATAGTAAGTATTGGCGACGATGCAGCGGTTATTGACAATTTTGGTAAGCAAACAGTTATTACTACAGACATGCTGGTAGAGGGTATTCATTTTGACTTAATGTACACACCACTAAAGCACCTGGGTTATAAAAGTGTAATAGCTAACCTGAGCGACATTTACGCAATGAATGCTACACCAACCCACATCACACTAAGTATTGCTTTTAGCAGTCGTTTTAGCGTAGAGGCATTGGATGAGTTTTACGAAGGTGTATATGCTGCCTGCGAAAAATATGGCGTTGACCTGATTGGTGGTGATACCACATCTTCTCAAAAAGGTTTTATTATTTCTATAACAGCTATCGGCGAAGTAACACCAGATAAATATGTAAAAAGAAGTACTGCCCAAAAAGGTGACCTGCTGTGTGTAAGCGGTTTTTTGGGAGGTGCTTTTTTAGGACTAACCATTTTAGAAAGAGAGAAAAAAGTTTATGCCGAAACAGGTGTTCAACCAGATTTAGAAAATCAAACCTATATAGTTGGCCGTTTGCTAAAACCAGAAGCCAGAAAAGATATTGTAGAATTTTTAAGCGATATGGAAATTACCCCTACCGCTATGATAGATGTAAGCGATGGTTTAAGTAGTGAAATACTACATATCTGCAAGCAAAGTAATGTTGGCTGTGTATTGTACGAAGAAAAAATACCCATTCATGAAGATGCAAGGCAGTACGCTTATAAACTTGAATTAGACCCAACTGTATGTGCTTTAAGTGGAGGAGAAGATTATGAACTGTTGTTTACCATGGCACAGACTGACTATGAAAAACTACTGTTGAATGAGCAAATAAGTGTAATTGGTTACATGACAGATGCAGAAGAAGGTGCAAATATTATTACAAGAGGAGGCAATAAACACAGCATAAAAGCCCAGGGTTGGAACCACGGTGACAAATAAATTAATCACAAGACGTTGCTGTTTCTATACAACAGCAGCCCTTGTATTCTTATAACTAACGTCATCAATTTCAATTACTTTTACAAGTGACTCCTGACTTTCTATTTCTTGCAACAGCTTACTTTTAATAGTTGAATCATGCAACCCTGCAATGTTACAAGCTTTATCAAAATCTGTGTGCATGCCATATTTTTCCAATACAGGCTGCACATTGGGTATTTCCGGAAATACCAAAAACTGTTTTACAAAAAAATAGGTGCTTCCATCAATCAATTTACTGTATGAAGTGTAAACTATTTCCATAAAATTTGTACGTTTAAATTGATAAAAAATGTTAAATAGATGTTCATTTTAAACTAACAGACGGTTTACAATATTTGATAAACGCATTGATCGAATACACGGATCGACTTGCTTTGCCCAAATAAAATAATACACTATTAATTAATTTGTTCTTAGGAGAGAAATAGATTTTAAGGCTGTTAGTTATAGGAATGATAAGGTAGTGTGTTCTTAGGTAGTGGAGATTTCGGAATAAACTAACTTGTAATTTATAATATTGAAGTTACGGAATTTATATACGGTTTGGATTTATATTTTCTATGTTTTAACAGAAAATATCAGCTTACCTAACAATTTTATTTTTAATTAAATATTTATTATATGCTTTTTGAAAATATTAATAAAGCATTTTCCAAAATTATTTATAATTCTTCTGATTTAAAATTTGCAAAACATCAGTCTGCAATAATTGCCGGGCTATTGGCAATACTGTAAATTTTTGAATCAGATTTTTTTATCGTATTTCCTTCCTCCATATCTTCCTCTGTCAATTCAATTCGGTGCGTAATATCCCGTAACGATGATAACCGCTGTACGGTATAAGGAATAGTATCAAGCCCAGAGGTAAACTTAAGGATATAACTATAAATCCCGAACAAACTTCCTGCTAACAAAGTTGGGTTTTGCATGCTTTTAGATACCAGTAAAGATCCGGCAATTACAAACAGCACCAGTATTTCCATCACCCCAAAATTAAATGCCTCTTTATTAGAAATTTTTATTTGCCATTTTCTCATGCTGTTATAATGGCTTCTGATTTTTGTATTATTACCAGTAGCGATTATATCCACCTGGTTTTCCAACTCATCATTTTTTTGTTGATTGAGCCAGTTCATTTTTTTACCATAAAAATAGCTGATAGCTAATACAGGCAATAAAATTGAAACACAAATGGCCACAATTTTGGTATCGTAAAAACAAAGAATAATTAAGGAACCAATAATATTATAAGCTGCTTCAATAACATACACCAGGTCGTGCTCTAAAAAATCAACATACTCTCTTGCAAGCGTAGAGTGTGCACTTAATTTTGATACTTCTATCTGCTGAAACCTTCGGCTCAAAAACTTTGTAACCAGCGATGTGTAAATGGATGAATAGGTTTTGGTATCATTAATATGCCGGATGGTGCCTACTATCAGGTAAGCAATATGTACCAATATTAAAATAATAAGACCCTTATAACTGCCTTTTATCAAATCGTTAACAGCTTCTCCAAAAAAATAAAACCGTAATAAACTTCCCAGCATTTCTATACTAAATAGTGAATAGGTTAGCATTAATTGGTATTTATGCTTCAATACCAACCTTCTTAATAATTTAAATTTCGACATTTTCATTTTTAAATTGTTCTGCACACTTCTTAATTTCAGCATTCATTTTTCACTGAATACTAATACAGTTTATAGACTGTAAGTAATACAAATAGTTTAAGTATTGTTGAGGGCTTCTCTTTCAGTTACCGAATTATTGGCAATGCCGCTAATTAAACCACGGCAACTTAAATTGCCACATTTACAAATAAAAGGTTCCATATTTTCGTCCAGAAAAGAAGCATAGTCGAGCGTTAGCTCTTCACCTTTATTTATAGATTGAGTAGATTGTACATTTAGCCCTTTGTAGGCCGTATTAGGTAAGCAACTATGGTTTTGTGGAGCCCAGCTTGTTGGATTTTTATCCCAAAGCAAAAATACCTCTTTGCTTACCGGATATGCATACCTGGCAAACATTTCTTTTTGTTTAATACTCCAGTTTTGGGTTACATGGTTCCGGGTTACCATGCGTTGTGGCATTTCTTCTCCCTTAAAAATTAATTCATTGATAGCGATATCCCTGGCAGCATAAATGCCATAACCTGCTATAGAATTACCCTTCATTATATATTTTGGTTGTTGGTGCAGGTGGCGTTCTATGCCTTCCAAAATGATATGTCGTAGAAAATTAGCCTGTCCAAAACCATCGTGCAATAAAATATAATCTGCACTACCCTCGTAACCAGCGGAATAAAAAACGGAGCAGGTAAAGTTTATTTCAAGAAAATAAATTTCGCCTTTTGCATCCATTCTAAAATCCAGGCGGGCATAACCCACCCCATCAAAACCAGAAAATATTTCAAAAGCAGCCTCTTTTAATTTGTTGCTAATGGCAGCGTCAGTTACTGGAATGTTTGCATCCGGATGCAAATCAGATGTTTTGAGGCTATAAGTTTTAAATTGCTTACCAGAGGGGAAAATATACTCAACTGGTTCAAAAATAACAGGCTTTTTCATATCGCCGGCGGTAGCAGCAAGCATAACAGTAAATTCTCTGCCGGCAATATATTCTTCTACCAACAGTGAGCCGTATTCAGCTATTATAACAGCCACTTTTGCTGTTAACTCTCCCATATTATTTACCAGGCTTTTATCATCAATACCAAGGCTATCGCCAGCCTTGTGAGGTTTTACAAAAAGAGGAAAGTTTAAATGTTTGCAATCCTCCGCAATTGTAGCAATATCTTCAATGAGGGCAAATGCGGGGGTTTTTATACCGGCCGTATAGGCCACATATTTCATTAATTCTTTTGGTGGATCATACAATAGAGAACTTGGCCCTGTAAAAGGCAAATTGAGCAATTCAAGCGTATAAATCACATCAATAGAAGGTACATCCCACTCAAGATAACCTTCACAAAGATTTACAAAAATGTTGTAGTGCTTCTTTTTCAATTCTTTTAACTGCTTGTAAGTAGTAAGTTTATTAAGCAGCACATGATCAAAATGGGCTAATGGAATCAGGTTGGATAAATCCCTGACAGGATCATAATATTGATAATCTACAGAAGAAGTAGAATAGTCTGTCTGCAAAACACAAATCCGCATGCCCTGCCATTGACTTAATTCTTCCCCAGCCAATTTAATTGTTTCTTTATTTGATTGCGATAGCATGGTTTTAATTTCAGGCAATTTGTTTAGCTGCAATAGTTTGTGCAACAATTACTTTATTTCGGGAAAAAGCATGTGTAATAATTTCTGCTACTAATTGTGCAAGTGATTTGCCGTTTAACTTTAAAATAGCACCAATAGAAGTGAAATCCTCATCCTCACTAATACCACATTGGGCATTTACTTCCAGCACAAAAAGCTTCCCTGTATTGGCATCTCTTCTAATATCTACACGGGTGTATCCTACACCCTTTGTTGCAACAAAAGCCAGCCAGCTAAGCTGTTTAATGTCATCGTTTAATGAAACATCCGGCGCTGCGTACTCGTAAAAATTATCTTCATCAGGCATGGCAGTTTCTTCTTCATATATTTCCCATAAGCGATCAAAACTTAAAAACTTTTCAGTGTCTGGTAAAGAAGGATGAAACACTCTTTCTACCGGATTGTAAAGGATAGCTTCCGCTGGATTATTGTAAGCTCCCACAATCAAAGTAGTATATTCCTCGCCGGTTACAAAGGTTTCGGCAATTATCCCATCCGTTGTTAAATTCCATCCACGATAACCCGCAAACATTTTTTGCACCTGTTCCTGCAAAGCAGCTTCGTTATCAACCACATTTTTTACTCCCACTCCCATACTTCCACCAGATACCGAAGGCTTAATAATAACCGGAGTTCCAAGGCGTTTAAAAATTCCCTCTAAACTTTGACCAGAATGATGAATAGCCTCCCACTTTGCAGTGGGTACGCCAGCTTGATCAAATGCAAGTTTCATAGGTATTTTTGAGGTGGTGATGTCATAAAAAAATGCATCTGATCCTGTGTAAACCAATCCTTTTTTCTGTAATAAATTTACTACAGACACACCAGGCGTTCCATTAACTTCATCACCATCACAAATATTGAAAACGACAGGGAAATGTTCACCCAGCTCTTTTTCTGCAACAATCATTTCAATAATTGAGGCATAATCATCTATAGTTACCGGCTGCCATTGCCACTCCATTTTGAGTGTGGCAAAAGCTGCTGAATACTCGGCTATACTTTGAGAAAAATCATAGTAATAATTGATATTTTCATCCTGGGTATTAAGATATGGCGCCAGCACCCAAACTTTTATGGGTAAACCTATATTTTGAGAAATGCCATTAGTAATAATCATGCTGTGTTTAAAAACTTATCAAAGGAGAAAAATAAATAATTATGATGGTAAAGGGTAACCTAAACCAATATTTCGCCTATAATCTAATATTTTTCCACTAAATAGACTGTACTAACTATTAAAAGTTAACTACAACTTTAGTAAAAATATACCAGCATATACTAACAAAAAAATTGAATTGACTAATAAGAAGTTAATGGAAGAAATAATTGTGTATTATTTTTGATAATTTTTT
>JBBQTZ010000179.1:0-9830 GCA_038234405.1 Chitinophagales bacterium | reverse complement strand
TTTGGTTATCTATAAATAAACTAAACAAATTACAACATTTTAAAACTTTTCTTATTGATAAACAGGTAAAGCACAAGTATCCATTTGATTCGTACTTTGCAATAACATTTTTAAATAGCCACAAAAATCATTCTATGCAATTTAAAATCAAAATAAATATTATTGCCATTGGGGGAATTTTACTTTCCATGGTTACAATTGCTCAAAGAGTTGATGTTATTGAAACAGGACAAAAAACATCTATCCGTGGATTAAGTGTAGTTGATAACCGTATTATTTGGGTGAGTGGCAGCAATGGTATGGTAGGCAAAAGTATAGATAGTGGCCACACCTGGAAATGGGTAACCGTAAAGGGTTTTGAAAAAACAGACTTTCGGGATATTGAAGCTTTTGATGAAACATCTGCTGTTATAATGGGCGTTGCCTCGCCTGCGTATATTTTACGAACAGCAGATGGCGGAAATACATGGAAAGTAGTATATGAAAACAAATTAACCGAAATGTTTTTAGATGCAATGGAATTTTGGAATGAAAACAGCGGTATAGTAGTTGGCGACCCAATCAACAACAAAATATTTATAGCCCGAACATTTGATGGAGGCATTCATTGGAGGCAAATTCCCACAGAAAATAATCCTGTTGCAGATAGTGGTGAGGCAATGTTTGCCAGTAGTGGAACTAATATAAGAAAGCTCAATAAGCAAGAAGCCATATTTGTAACAGGCGGCATAAAAAGTCATCTTTTTTTACGCAATAACAAAATTAACTTACCTATTTTGCAAGGCACACAAAGTACCGGTGCTAATTCCATTGCAGTTAAAAATACCAATGTAATGATAGTGGTTGGTGGTGATTTTAATACAAAAGACTCCACCACAAACAATTGTGTAATTACAAAAGATGGTGGAAAAACCTGGATTATCCCCTCCATACTACCGCATGGCTACCGTAGCTGTGTAGAATACCTGGGTAAAAAAAACTGGATAACCTGCGGCCTTAATGGAATTGATTATAGTACAGATGAAGGCCAAACCTGGCAATGGATTAGTAAAGAAAGTTTTCATGTTTGTAAAAAAGCAAAAAAAGGCAATACCGTTTTCTTTGCTGGCATTGGTGGAAAAATAGGTAGATTTCAACAATAATTTAAAGTTTTTAATATCCTCTTTAATTTTGTATTTATGTGTAACATTATTATCTAACAAATAAAAAATAAACGCTTTATTTGTAACGTATTAATTTAATTAAAGAAAATGGGGTGCATCCCAAATTGTCGAAGTAACAAGTGGTCGGTGATTACACCGACTACGGCTGAGCCTCGGTCGGTGTAATCACCGACCGAAATCAGGAGCGACAATTTGGGATGCACTCAGAAAATGATTCAGCGATTTAACAAATTAAATTCCATTAACTTTATTTAGGCGTTTGTATTGCAAAATTTGATTTTCTTTATGGTAATATTATTCTTAAAAATTAAAACAAACATTATGAAATTGAGCAAAGTACTAATGGCAATTGCCATTATCGCAACAGTAAGCTTTACTAGTTGCAAACCAAATGATGAAGAAATAAAATCTGCTATTGAAGCAAAACTACAATCTACTGCAATGATTACGGCAGCAACCGTAGAGGTAAAAGATGGAGTTGCAACTATTGGCGGGGAGTGCAAAGATGATGAATGTAAAACTGTATGCGAAAAAGATGTAGCAGCAATTAAAGGTGTTAAATCAGTAATTAACAATTGTAACATTGCAATGCCCGCAGTTGTCGCAGATGCACCTGTTGCCATCACAGCGGATGATCCCCTTGTAAAAGCAGTAACAGATGCCACAAAAGATTTCCCAATGGTAACTGCCACCGTAAAAGATGGTGTAATAACATTAACCGGTGAAATAAAAAAAGATGGGCTTAAAAGATTGATGCCAGCTTTACAGGCATTAAAACCAAAGAAAGTAGATAATAAATTAACAGTAAAATAAAAAGGAGAAACATACCATGGCATTACAAAATAAATACAAAGAACTTACAGATGCTGCAACAGCATTGGGCGTAAGCAATTTGCAGGTAAGAGAACAAGATGCTGTATTATATATTGATGGCACAGCTCCAAACGGCAGTGTAAAAGACCAATTATGGGGTATATATGATAAAATAGATCCTAATTTTATAGCGGGCGATTTAATATTAAATGTTAGTGTAGATGTTGCTGCTACTGTTACCAAAGTAAAAGTTACAACAGAGAGCAGTAACCTTAATATTCGTAAAGGTCCGGGTACAGACCAGCCAATTGTTGGTAAAGCGGCGCATGGCGAAGTAATAACACTTGTTAGCCAAAGTAGTGAACAATGGTGGCTTGTACGTACTGATGATGGAGAGGAAGGTTATGCTTATGCCCAATATTTAACACCAGTAGTATAAAACTTACATTTTATTTTAAAAGCCATTTTTTACAAAAGAATGGCTTTTTTTATTGAATAACATACATCAAATTTGCAAAAATCTTTACAATGAAAAGTTTATTTACTATTGCCTCCATATTATTTTTAGTGACTGTTCTATTCTCTTGCCAGGCCCAGCAAACAGCTTATAAACTTAATGCGATAAAATTTGAGGATGAAATTTTAAAAACGAATAACGCCCAGGTTTTAGATGTAAGAACAGATGATGAATATAAAAGTGGCCATATTAAAAATGCAATGCTTGCAGACTGGAAAAATGAAAAAGAATTTAACCGTAGAATTTCATTTATTGATAAGAAAAAGCCCGTGTATATTTATTGCCTTGGAGGTGGAAGAAGTGCTGCTGCAGCAAAGGTTATGAGAGAAAATGGCTATGAAAAAGTTTATGAACTTATAGGTGGAGTCAATGCCTGGAAGGCCTCCAATAAAACATTGGAAGGTAAAAGCGAAACCAAAGAAATGAGTGTAGCAGCTTTTGATGGAGCTATTGCATCATCGCCGTTTGTATTAGTTGATTTTGGTGCAGTTTGGTGTCCGCCATGCAAACAAATGGAGCCTGTATTGAGTAAACTGCAAATAGATTTAAAAGATAAATTTACGCTGGTAAAAGTAGATGGCAGTAACGATACTGAAATAATGAAGCAATACACTGTAACCAGTTTGCCCGTATTTATTGTGTTTAAGGATGGCAAGGTTAAATGGAGACATGATGGCATTGTTACCCTTGAGGAACTTAAGGCTCAACTTCAGTAAAATTATTAAACCTGGCTTTTGCAGTTGAAATTTTTTGATGGCTTTTAACTACAAAAGCCGGGTTAAACCTTTACTATTGGGAATAAAACTCTTTAAAAGTTTTAAATGCTAAAAATTAAGTATAAAACAACTAAGCTTGTTGGAGTTCTTTAATAAAATCGTTCACCAAATAACTAATCAGCTTGCCTGTAGATTCATTTTTTCTGCCATCAGAAAGCTGCGTAGCACCTTCGCAAATATGCAGGTAGGCCACCTTGGTATCTAGCGCAGCAAAGCTTACATATTGCCTTGCCTGTAAAACATTAATTCCAGCCGGCGTAATACTGCTCGATAATACATTTTCAATACAATCCAGGTCTAACTCAATTCCCGTATAAGTATCTTCTGTAAAACCCGTAGCATGCGCTATAGCCTGAATAAAACTCTTTTTCTCCCTCAAAAATATATCTTCATAAGTAATATAATTTATAAAAGGATCTTCATAAATATCCATTAGTACGTTTTGAGGCAAATAACATTCGTGCAGCCCAATTACACTGTACTTACCTAAATAACCATCAGTAGCTGCGTACCTAAAAGCATTGCCACTGTGCCTGCCCTCCTGCGTTCTAAAATCTGCATGAGCATCAAGATTTATAACATTGATTTGCGAAAGTGGTAAAATTTCTGCCTTATACAAACCCTTAGCTACTCCTTTAATGATGGGGTAAGCATTGTTGTGTCCACCTCCAATTACAATGGGTATTTTTTTGTTGGCAGCAATTACTTTAACAACGTTTTCTACCTGTTCATCAATAAGGTTAACTGCATTACGGTAAGCTTCTATCAGTTCCTCCTGTCCGTACGCATTATTTTCTACCAGGTATTTTATATCGCCAAAATCAAAATGACCAAGCAGCAGAATAGTTTCACCAGGCAAAAAATCGTTGCTCTGCATATTTAAAAAAGAGTGTAAAAAGGATAGCCAATTGGTATCTGCACCACCTATTCCATCATTAGCCTTTACGCCAATATCTTCCGGAATACCGAGCAGTACATACTTTGCAGATGATGATTGTATTTGTGCAACCCAATCCTTATCAGGTTTAATTGCTTGTAACCGTTCACCTAATTTGGTTTCGTACCGCCTTATTTTAGTAAGCGATAAAATATCTTCTTTGCTGTAGGGCTTAAAGTGTTTCATCAACGAAAGATAAAACAAAAAACCATTAAAATATTTTTGAAATTAATACCAATGTTTTGATATTCTTTGAAGTAACGATGGCACTATTATGATTTTAAAAAAGCATAGTAGTACAAAAAATTACAGCTATAATTGTAGTAATAATAGCTCGGGTGCATTTAAAATTGCACCTGGTGGTTGGTGAGGAAATAAAACCAGGATATAGCATCGGTCGGTGTTTTCACCGAACGAAATCCGGAGAGTCTATTTAAAATGTACCCAATAGTTCTCTTTTTAATCATAATAATGGAAACATCGCATCCTGCAACTATACATTAAACCTAAAATGCATTACATCTCCATCATGCACCAAATATTCTTTTCCTTCAATTCGTAGTTTGCCATTATCTCTGCAGGCTGCTTCAGATTTATACTGAATAAAATCATCATAAGCTATTACTTCGGCTTTAATAAATCCTTTTTCAAAATCAGTATGTATTACACTAGCCGCCTGTGGCGCTTTCCAGCCCTTGTGTATAGTCCACGCCCTTACTTCCTGTACGCCAGCAGTAAAATAAGTTGAAAGGTTTAAAAGTTTGTAGGTGGAGTGAATTAACCTGTCAAGCGCAGGTTCTGACATTTTATATTCTTCCATAAACATTGCCTTATCATCTGCAGTATCAAATTCAGCAATTTGTGCTTCAATAGCGTTAGTCATTACTATTACTTCATTCCCTTCATTTTTAACAGCTTCTTTTAATGCATCGCTAAACTTGTTGCCGGTATGCATACTTGCCTCATCCACATTGGCTACGTATAAAATGGGTTTATCTGTTAATAAAAATATATCAGCCACTGCAAGCTTATCTTCTTTAGAAAGGCCGAGTGACAAAATATTTTTTCCTTTGTTAAGCTGTTCTTTACAACGTTGCAGCACTTCCAACTCAACTTTTGCCTTAGGATCTGTTTTAGCCATTTTTTCAGCACGCTGCATCTTTTTTTCTACACTTTCAAGATCTTTCAATTGCAATTCAGTTTCAATAATTTCCTTATCGCCTACCGGGTTAATAGGCCCTTCATCTCTTAAAATATTCTCATCTTCAAAACAACGAATAACATGAATAATTGCATCCACTTCTCTAATATTAGCTAAAAATTTATTGCCCAAACCCTCACCCTTGCTAGCGCCACGAACAAGACCGGCTATATCTACTATTTCAATTTGAGTAGGTACGGTACGATCGGGAATTACCAGTTCGGCCAGTTTTTCTAAACGAGGGTCTGGTACATTTACCAAACCAATATTGGGCTCAATAGTACAAAAACGATAATTACTTGCCTGTGCTTTAGCGCTATTGCTTACTGCATTAAATAAAGTTGATTTGCCCACATTTGGTAATCCCACAATTCCTGCTTGTAATGCCATGTTGTAATAATTTTAGAGTTGTATACTGTATTCCGTTTTATGCTGATTTGGGTGCATTAAGTAAATAAACTGCCAATAATTTATTGAGCATGAATAATTTGTACATCTTTACTTAAAACAGTTGTCCATTTTTTGCGGTGCAAAGGTAAGGGTTGAGGTGGAATGATAATTTTGAAATGAAAAGATTACCTTACTACCCTAAATATGTTAGATAAAGTGTGTTTTTTTTATAAATAACTATTACCAATTATCCCTTATGGCGTTAAGTAGAATCTGGAGTGCTTTTATCATTATTGCAATTACAGCAGCTTTTTTTACTGGTTTTTTTGCCGAAAATGGCAAAATGGTATTTAATAAAATGGTGGTGGGCAAATCCGGAGATACCAGTTTAACCAAAACAATTGACAGCATAAAGCTAAAGCCCGCTGTTGCTAAAATGCTGTTAACGGCAAAAGAAGCCAAAATAGGAGAAGATAAATTTATAAAAACTGCAGATGGCCAATTCATTACTTTTAAAGAACAGGCTGCGGATGGCATCATCACTACTTGTGAAGTAGCTGTAAATTTTTGTATCAGACTCATTGGAATTATGGCGCTTTTTATGGGATTTATGAGTATTGCAGAGCGGGCAGGCGGCATACAATTACTTTCTAAAATTATCGGCCCCTTCTTTTCAAAACTTTTTCCGGAAGTACCAAGGGGGCACCCTGCTTATGGGCACATGATGTTGAATTTTTCTGCCAATTTACTTGGTCTCGATAATGCAGCCACTCCATTTGGTATTAAAACCATGGAAAGCCTGCAAACAATTAACCCGGATAAAGACACTGCTTCCAATGCTCAAATAATGTTTTTGTGCCTGCATGCATCCGGGCTAACACTTATCCCTGTAAGTATATTTGCTGCAAGGGCAGCCAGAAATGCTGTGGCGCCCACAGATATTTTTATACCTTGTATGATTGCCACTTTTGCAGCAACAATGGCAGCCATGATGATTGTATCTTTTAAACAAAAAATAAATTTACTCCAGCCGGTGGTTATTGCCTGGGTTGGTGGCCTTTCAATTATTATTGCCTCATTGGTTTTTTACATAAATACATTGAGTAAAGAAGGGATGGAATCTTTTTCGGGTGTATTGAGCAACAGTATTATTTTAGTTATTTTTATATCCATTGTTTGTGGTGCATTGTACAAAAAAATAAATGTTTTTGATGCATTTATAGATGGTGCCAGGGGCGGATTTGAAACAGCCATTAAAATTATACCATACCTTGTTGGCATGCTGGTAGCCATTAGTATGTTGCGCACAAGTGGTACATTTGATGTAATTATTAATGCTATAAAACAGCTTTTTGCAGCAGTAGGTTTTGATACCCGGTTTGTAGATGGAATACCTACTGCCCTGATTAAACCTTTGAGCGGCAGTGGCGCAAGAGGTATGATGATAGATACCATGAAAACATACGGTGCAGACTCTTTTGCGGGCAGATTAAGTTGCATACTCCAGGGCTCGTCTGATACCACATTTTATGTGATAGCCGTATATTTTGGTGCCGTAAATATTAAAAATACACGCTATGCTATTGGAGCCATGCTGCTGGCAGATTTAGTGGGTATTATTACTTCTATTGGATTGTGTTATTTGTTTTTTGGATAATACCAATTAAACCATTTAGTTACTTCCTATGTACTTTATTTAATTAAAACAATTGCTATATGGAAAATTTTATCAACTTCTGGAACAATATTAATACCGGACAAAGAGTATTAACAATACTTGCACCCTTGCTATTTTTTTGGTTGCTGGAGTTTATTATTCCACTTTTTCAATTTGATAGCCGGTACAAAAAAGTCCGTCACACGGGTGTTAACCTTGTTTTTTTAAGTACGTCTTTTATTGTAAATATCATTCTTGGTTCAGTTACCGTTTTAGTAAGTTTATGGGTAACAAAAAATAACATTGGCATATTTAACTGGATTGTAATACCCCTTTGGTTAAAACTGGTATTGGCGGTATTTGTGATGGATCTTTTTGCCCAATACATTCCTCATTACCTGCTGCATAAAGTGAAACCTTTGTGGCGCTTTCATGTAGTACACCATAGCGATACGCATGTGGATGTAAGCACCGGCACACGCCACCATCCGGGTGAATGGGTAATAAGGGAAAGCTTTACTATTGTGGGTATTGTAGTAATGGGGTTGCCTGTTGGATTGTATTTTATGCACCGGAGTTTTCAGGCCTTGTTTACTTATTTTAACCATGCCAATATTAGCTTACCAAAATGGCTTGACAGAGCAATTGGTTTGGTATTTGTATCTCCTGATATGCACAAATTTCACCACCACCACAAGCGCCCATGGACGGATATGAACTTTGCTAATAGTTTTTCTATCTGGGATAGATTATTTGGAACATTAGTGTACGATGATGTAAATAAAATTACCTACGGCATTGATACTTTGGATGAATCACTAGATGAAAATATTGGCTATCAAATGAAGCTGCCTTTTGATTATAGCATACCGGTTACAATACCAGAAACAGCCTTGAAACAAGATTAATGTGGCAAATATTATTGAACTGATTTGTAAATATTTTTTAAAAATTACTTATGATGATTTGAAAACGCAAGCGTGGGGATTGAAGTGCCCGCCCGGCTCCGCCATTCGTACGGGAAAAGCCCACAGACAGGCGAGTGAAACGAAGCCTGGCGAGGACTTGTAACGGCCGCCCGGCTCCACCATTGAGACGGAAAAAGCCCGACCCGTTAGGGGCACGCCCAAAGCATTAATAAAAACCAATTTACAATGGATTATATTTTTAGAACACAGCAATTTATAAAAAGTACAAACGCTGCTTTAAATAAAATAGCAGATCGAGACAATTAAAAAGGATATCCAATAGCAATATTAAACACAAGGTTGTCTCTTCTCCATTGCCCGGAGCCAAACTCAATTTTGTCAATCACAAGTCGCTCACCAATAGGCAAAAATGGTTTACGTACAGGAATGCCCACATCTAGTCTTAATAAAATGATATTGGCATCAATTCTCAAACCTACTCCGGCAGCCACTGCAATTTCTTTTAAAAAATCTTTTTTTAACTGTCCGGCTCTACCAAATAATATAGAATCTTTTGTCCAAATATTACCTATATCTGCAAAAAGTGCGGTACTAAACCTGCCCACAAGTGGAATGCGAATTTCTGAATTGATTAAGAGTTTATAGTCGCCACCAATTGTTTGAAAAAAAGCCTGGTCTTTAGCCGTTGGCAAATAACTACCTGGCCCAAGCGCACGTACAGTAAATGCCCGGATAGAGCTTGCGCCGCCAATAATATACTGTTTAGAAAATGGTAGAAAAGCAGAATTATGGTAAGGAAAGCCAATGCCAATTTGAAATCTGTTTGCCCATTGCATTTTATTTCTGTACGTTTTTGTATACCTAAAATCTACATCGCCTTTTATATATTGAGCAAAGGGAGTATTTAAAACATTTTTTGTACGTGGCAACTTAGCATTAGTGAATAAGCCAATTGAATTGCCGGCAGCCTCAAAATTAAAGTTAAAAAACCATTGATTTTTTGCTTGTGGATTTAAAGTATTAAACGTAAATGTGTAGTAAGAAGCAATAATAGCTTCGTTATAAACATTTGATAGTAATGCCGGATTTAAAGCTGCTGCAGCATAAAAAACATCTGTAACATTAGATGCATTTATATAAGTAAACGACAACGGGGCCAGTAAATGTTGCTTATTGGCGGTTGTTCGCCATTGAAATTCATAGTTAAGTCGAATGACATTTTTTATATAAAAACTTTGTTTGATAAAATATTCGTACCCAAATAAAAACTGTGTACGGGCAGGATAAAGGTTGTTTTCTTTAATTCTAAAAAATGGCGTTATATATCGGGGAAAATTTAAACTAGCCTCAGTACCAATACGAAAGTTATTATTCATTCTGAATGAATCGCTGGGAGAAATTTCAAATCCGCCATACATTTTAATAGCTAACTGTTCAGACTCACGCA
>JBBQTZ010000178.1:0-9838 GCA_038234405.1 Chitinophagales bacterium | reverse complement strand
ATTAGCACAAGCAAAATTCCGTTTCCCGGTGCATCCTCCGATGTCGAAAGAAGAATACCATTACCGCAGCATCTTTTCCGAACATTTCCCGAGTGATACCGCTGCCGCCTGTGTTCCATCTGTAAAGTCCGTTGCCTGCAGCACCCCAGAAGCCCTAGCTTGGGATCCTAGTTTCAAAAACATGAATGACCCGAGTGGTAGAGCGGTGAAGAGTGTACATCGGGAGGGGTATGTTTGAGCTATGAGCTGTGAGCTATGGGCTATGGGCTATGAGTCGTGAGCTGTGAGCTGTGAGCTGTGGGCTATGAGCTGTGAGATGTGAGCTATGAGTCGTGAGCTATGAGTCGTGAGCTGTGGGCTATGAGCTGTGGGCTATGAGTCGTGAGCTGTGAGCTGTGAGCTATGAGCTGTGAGCTATGAGCTGGGAGCTGTGAGCTGTGCCCGCCCGGATGAACATCGTTCGGACGGGAGCTGTGAGCTACGTGCAAGGAATAATTTAACTAATTAAAACAATATAAAGCATCACTTAATATATGAGTAAAGCTGAAAATAATGGAGATGGTTTAATAATGCCAACCATAGCACCCGATCTAAAATCTTCTTTTCCGGGTGAAGTACACGAGATGGCAGGCGGCGGCATAATTACCAGCAAGCTGGATGACCTTATAAATTGGGCAAGGTCTAATTCTTTGTGGCCGCTCACTTTTGCTACAAGCTGCTGTGGAATAGAATATATGTCGGTAGCAGGAGCCAAATACGACTTTGCCCGGTTTGGATTTGAAGTAGCCCGTGCCTCGCCAAGGCAGGCCGATGTAATAATTATTGCCGGCACTATTGTAAATAAAATGGCCCCGGTTTTAAAAAGATTATACGATCAAATGGCAGACCCAAAGTATGTAATTGCCATGGGTGCCTGCGCTATTAGCGGCGGTCCATTTTTTTACAATACTTATTCTGTAGTAAAAGGCGCCGATCATGTAATACCGGTAGATGTGTATGTAGCCGGCTGTCCGCCAAGGCCGGAAGCATTAATACATGCTTTGATGACATTGCAGGAAAAAATTAAGGCTGGAATGACGAGGGAGCAAGCCCCCAACCCAAAAGGGTAAAAGAGCAAGGGTAAGTGACGCAATAGGTTTATAGAAACTGCAGATACTACTTTTTTAATAAAGAATAAGTCACCTCAAATAATAACACTACGTATGGCGGAGGAGGTTTAAAATATTTTATTGGAATGACAAACGAAGAACTAAAAATTAAAATTACCTCACTGCTGGCCACTGCAACTTTTGATGAAAGTGGCGAATGGTTGAACATTCAGGTAGAAGCGGCCGACTGGAAACAGTTTGCACAGCAGCTTCGCAAGGAGGATGACCTGTTTTTCGATTATCTTTTTTGCCTTACCTGTATTGATTGGAAAACCCATTTAACCATGGTTTATCACTTCGATTCTACCCGGTACCGGCACAATATTGTAATAAAAATAAATTTAAACAGGGATGCGCCTGCTGTAGAAACCGTAAGTGATATCTGGCAAACAGCCAATTTTCATGAGCGGGAAGTATATGAATTATTTGGGGTTAATTTTTTAAACCATCCGGATTTAAGGCTGCTCATTTTACCTGATGGTTGGGAGGGGAAAAATCCATTGAGAAAAGATTTTGAAGATGCTGTAAATATGATAAAGTTGTAGATGCCTCCTTAACTTTACAAGGAGAAATTTAGGACAAGAGTAAAATAATTATCCGTAGTTGCAGCGTAATTAAAATTGAAGTATGGGCATAACAAAAAACCGAATTGTACAATAGTAAGATGGTAGATAATAATGGTGGTAAAAGTCCAATAAATATATAATGTACAAATATGATTTTGTTATTTTTTTTAGTAAAAGAAATAACAAAATCATATTTGCCAAAGAAGCTGCAAAAAAAAAATAAATGTTTGGTCAATAAAAAAATAGTTGCAAAAAATATAATTTTTGAATGTACAGAGAAACAATCATAGTAAAAGATGAAACCAACAAACAGGCTGGTAATACAGGTGATTTTATAATCAATATAGGACCTCAGCATCCGGCTACCCATGGCGTAATGCATTTGGTAGTTACATTAAATGGAGAAACAATCAAAAAGATAGAGCCTCATCTTGGTTATATCCACCGCTCCATAGAAAAAATGTGCGAAAGCCTTAGCTACCGGCAATTTATTTATGTTACCAGCCGGATGGATTATCTGTCTTCTCACATTAACAACCACGGCTGTGCTTTATGTGTAGAAAAAGGGCTGGGAGTAGAAATTCCATCAAGAGCAAAAGTAATACGCATACTGATGGATGAGCTTACAAGGGTGGCTTCGCATGAACTTTGGTGGGGTGCTATGGCAATGGATTTGGGCGCATTTACACCCTTCTTTCATGCCTTTAGAGAAAGAGAAAATATCAACGATATTATGGAGCAAACCTGCGGTGCAAGGCTTACCATGAACTATATTGTTCCCGGTGGCGTAATGCAGGATATTCACCCGGATTTTCAAAAAAATGTGAAGGGATTTCTTAAAATGTTTCATGCCAAAATTGACGAATACGATGAGCTGGTAACAGGTAATATTATTTTCCAAAACCGGATGAAAGGCGTGGGTAAACTTACCAAAGAAGATGCAATTTCTTTTGGCTGTACCGGGCCTACTGCAAGGGCAAGTGGTGTGCAGTGCGATATTAGAAAACTATATCCTTATGAAGGATACGAAAACCTTCAGTTTGATGAAATAATAGAAACCGGCTGCGATTCTTTTGCCCGGTACATGGTGAGGATAAAAGAAATGAAACAGTCTATCCGCATAATTGAACAATTGATTGATAATATTCCGGAAGGTGATTTTCAGACCAAAACAAAAGCCGTTTTAAAACTACCTAAAGGAGAATTTTACCAGCGGGTAGAAACTGCAAGAGGTGAACTGGGAGTGTACATTGTAAGCGAGGGTGGCACTACTCCCTACCGGATTAAATTCCGGTCGCCGGGTTTTAGCAATTTATCCGTGTTGGAGCATATTGCAAAAGGTAGTATTTTGGGCGATATGGTGGCAATGATGGGTACATTAGATTTGGTGATACCGGATATTGACAGGTAATAATGCCAAAGCCCCCCGCTAAAAAGAGGATAATGCAAGGTGATAGCAAGAGATTAGCCGGATAGAAATAATAGAAAACAACGCATTCAGCCATTTGGCTACTTATAAAAATTTAACCTAAAAAAAAACCGGCGCTTTTGCTTTGTTGCAAGTTGGCGTTAACATACTATGTGGAGCTTTTCAGACATATCAAAAAGTATAGACACCTGGCTAAATGCCACGTTTAGTCCCACTTGGGTAATGGTGATTGAAATGATCATTGCCGGTGTATGTGTAATTGGCCTGTTTGCAGGTTTAGGGCTGGTACTGGTAATAATGGAAAGAAAAGTATCTGCCTGGATACAAATTAGGCTGGGGCCAAACAGGGTTGGTCCAAAAGGTATGCTGCAATCTTTGGCAGACACTGTAAAACTGCTGGTAAAAGAAGGTTTAACCCCTGATGGTGCAGATAAAATGTTGTTTAACCTGGCTCCGGTAATTGCCTTGATAGTTGCCATGCTGCTAATGGCGCCTATTGCCTTTGCAAGAAATTTTCAACTGTGGGATCTTAATATTGGCGTGTTATATGTATCAGCTATTTCCTCTATTATGGTCATCAGTATTTTGATGGCAGGCTGGGCAAGTAACAATAAATATTCATTGATGGGCGCCATGCGTAGCGGGGCACAAATTGTAAGCTATGAACTCTCTGCCGGCCTTTCTATTATGACGGTGGTGATATTAACAGGCAGTTTAAATTTTAACGATATCATTCAATCGCAGGCCGATGGCTGGTGGCTTTTTAAAGGTCACATTCCCATGCTGATTGCCTTTGTAATTTTTATTATTGCTGTAACTGCAGAAACCAACCGGGCCCCTTTTGATTTGGCAGAAGCTGAGTCTGAACTTACTGCCGGCTTTCATACAGAATACTCTGGGATGAAATTTGCGCTGTTCTTTTTAGCTGAATATGTAAACGTATTTATTGTATGTGCCATTGGTGCTACGCTGTTTCTTGGTGGCTGGATGCCTTTTCACATTGGGCATTGGGAAGCCTTCAATCATGTGATGGATTATATTCCTTCAAGCCTTTGGTTTTTTAGTAAAACCTTTTTCCTGATATTTTTAATCATGTGGTTCCGGTGGACTTTCCCAAGAATGCGTATTGATCAATTGCTAAACCTGGAATGGAAATATTTATTACCTATCAGCATGTTCAATATTCTGCTGGTTACCATTATGGCGATATTAGGTTGGCATTTTTAGTGTAGGCTGATGATCAACAACCTGGTTAAACTTATTAAAACTAAAATTATAAAATAGCATAACAAATGTTTTTAAAAAATTATATACTGGATATTTACTACGCCATCAAATCTATGTTGATTGGTTTACGGCGTACTGGCTATTATTTCACCCACCACAAAGAAATCATCACCCAACAATATCCTGAAAACAGGTTAATGCTTAATTTACCTGATAGATTTAAAGGCGAAGTGGTAATGCCACATGATGATAAAAATGAACACCGATGCACGGGATGTACCGCCTGCGAACTGGCTTGTCCTAACGGAACCATTAAGGTAATTACCAAATTTGATATCAGCCCCGAAGGAAAGAAAAAGAAAGCAATTGACAAATTGGTGTACCACCTGGAACTCTGCACTATGTGCAACTTATGTGTGATAGCCTGCCCTTCTGACGCCATTAAAATGGCGCAAACATTTGAGCACAGCGTATTTAACAGAAGTGAACTAACAAAGATTTTAAATAACCCTGATTCAAAAATTATGGATGGAGTAGAGTAAGGGGTGCAAAAAAGAAATTAGGGTGCAGCTTTAAGCTAAATAATAATAAATCTGAATAGTACAAACTAAATAATATTTTTTACAGAATTTACCATTACATGAGCGGATCAACCATTGTTTTTTATTTGCTGGCCATACTTACTTTAGTGAGTGCAGTTTTGGCCGTTAGCTCCCGGCAAATATTCCGTGCTGCCATTTATTTACTTTTTTCACTCATTGGCATTGCCGGATTTTATTTTTGGATGCAATACGATTTTATTGCCGCAGTACAAATCATTGTGTATGTAGGTGGCATTACAGTGCTCATTATCTTCTCCATTTTTCTAACACAAAATGCAGGCGAATTGTTGCCCCAACAAAAAATTGGCAAACAAGTATTTGCAGCAGCAGCCGTATTTTGTTCCTTTGCTTTGGTAATGCTGCAAGTGTATAAAAACAATTTTATTGCCACTACAGAGCAGGCCATTGAACCAAACATTAAAGCCATTGGCGAAAGAATGCTGGCTACAACAGCAGATGGCTATGCACTGCCATTTGAAGTGGTGAGTATTTTATTGCTGGCTGCATTGGTTGGCTGCATTGTAATCGCTATCCGTTCTACCACAACACAACCATTAACCACAGTACAAGAACAGGATAAAATTTAACTATGCTACTACCCGGACTATACCACCTGTTATTCATTAGCACAGCCTTATTTTTTATTGGGATGTTTGGCTTTTTTACCAGGAAAAATCTCATCACCATGCTTATGAGTGTAGAGCTGATTTTAAACAGCGTAAACCTGAATTTTATAGCATTCAACAAATACCTGTGGCCAAACAGGTTGGATGGGGTTTTCTTTACCATTTTTGTTATTGCTATTGCAGCAGCAGAAGCCGCAGTGGCCATTGCCATCATCATTAACCTTTACCGCTCTCACCAATCTATTGATGTAGCGCAAACAGAAGAAATGAAATATTAATTATGTCAAATGCAGTAGAAATAGCGCTGATTCCCTTACTACCACTGGCGGCGTTTATAGTATTGGGATTATTTGGAAGAAAACACTTTAACCAATCGGCAGGCATTATTGCTACTACCCTGCTAACCACTTCAGCAGGTGTTGCTTTTTACACTGCCTACCAATACTTTTTTCAATATGGAAAAGTAGCTGGTGTGTATCAAAAAGTAATTGTTTTTAAATATACCTGGCTGCAATTTTCTGAAGGGTTTTCAATTGATATGGGTGCAATGATTGACCCCATAACCGCCATGATGCTGGTAGTAGTTACGCTTATTTCTTTACTGGTACATATTTATAGCCTGGCCTATTTAAAAGGTGAAAAAAGATTTGCAACTTACTATGCGTTTCTTGGTTTGTTTACATTCTCCATGTTGGGGCTGGTATTATCTTCCAATATTTTTCAGTTGTATATTTTTTGGGAGCTGGTAGGTGTTTCTTCCTTTTTACTCATTGGTTTTTATTACGATAAACCAAGTGCTGTAGCCGCCTGTAAAAAAGCGTTTATTGTTACCCGGTTTGCAGATCTTGGTTTTTTAATCGGCATACTTATACTTTCTTTTTATGCCGGCACATTTGATTTTAGTGAACTGATTGAGCGCTTAACCTCTTATGAATCCAGCAATTTATTAACTGCTATCAATGCTTCATTTGTAGGTATTTCTGCTTTAACATGGGGTTTGGTTTTGGTATTTATTGGCGGTGCTGGTAAAAGCGCCATGTTCCCCTTGCACATCTGGCTGCCGGATGCAATGGAAGGGCCCACACCAGTTTCTGCATTAATACATGCTGCCACCATGGTAGTAGCCGGTGTATTTTTGGTAGCAAGATTGTTCCCCGTTTTTCAAATGTCGCCACCGGCAATGGATATTGTTGCTTATACCGGCATTTTCTCTGCTTTATTTGCCGCAATAATTGCCTGCACACAAACAGATATAAAACGGGTACTAGCTTACTCCACCATGAGCCAGATTGGGTTTATGATGTTTGCATTGGGAATTTCTAAAACCGGTGGCGAAGCAGGACTAGGTTTTACAGCTTCCATGTTTCATCTATTTACCCATGCCATGTTTAAGGCATTGTTATTTCTTGGTGCAGGTGCTGTAATACATTATGTACACAGTAATGATATGAAAGATATGGGTGGACTCAGAAAATATTTACCCATCACCCACATTACTTTTGTAATTGCCTGTTTGGCTATTTCGGGTATCCCGCCTTTTGCAGGTTTTTTTAGTAAAGAAGAAATTTTGCTGGCAGCTTACCAGCAAAATCACCTGGTATTTTATGCTGCATTAATCACATCCGGCCTTACTGCTTTTTACATGTTTAGGCTGTATTTCTCAATATTTTGGAACACAGCACCCTCTCCCCTGGAGAACTTGTCCAAACCTTTCGGAAGGGCGGGGGGTGAGGCCCATGGCAATCATCCTGGTGAAGGTGGCTTTGCAATGATGATGCCGTTGGTATTGCTGGCTATTGCATCCTGCATAGCAGGCTTTATTCCTTTTGGCAATTTTGTAACTACAGATGGTAAAGCATTAGCTTCTCAAATGCACCTGAGTTTTTCTATAGCCCCGGTGGTGCTGGCAGTAACAGGTATTTTAATAGCTGTACTTTTTTATAAAACCAATAATAACAAGGCAGATAAATTGGCTGCCTCGCTCAATGGTTTTTACAAAGCTGCTTACCGTAAATTTTACATTGATGAAATGTACCTGTTCATCACCAATAATATTCTGTTTGGCATTATTGGAAAATGGGCTGCATGGTTCGATAAAAATGTAGTGGATGGGTTGGTAAATGCAACAGCCAATGGCACCGGAGAACTGTCAGAAAAAATTAAAACTTTTCAATCCGGTAAAGTGCAGCAATATGCCATTTTCTTTTTGGTAGGTGTAATTGGATTAGCTGTATTGTTTATCTATATATGGAAGTAAAGTCCTTAACAAGTAAGGGCATAAAGAACTGATAAAATAAACTGAATGAATCTCTTATTACTCATACTGATACCATTAGCAACAGGTGTTGCAGTGCTGCTGGCCGCAAAGCAACAAGCCAAATGGATTGCCTTAACGGGATCGGCTGTACAATTATTATTGTCGTTGGCATTATTTGCCTCTTTTAACAAAGAAAGAGCAACTGGCAACACTGCCCAATTTTTGTACGAGCTGCAATACAATTGGTTTCCTTCGCTTAACATTTCTTTTCACCTTGGTGTAGATGGCATATCCATTGCCATGATAATGCTTACCGCAATGGTGGTAATTGCCGGCATCCTCGTTTCGTGGAATATAGAAAAAATGACAAAAGAGTTTTTCTTCCTGCTGATTTTACTCAGCATGGGAGCCTACGGATTCTTTATGTCGCTCGATTTATTTATTCTATTCTTCTTTTTAGAAATAGCTGTGATACCTAAATTTTTATTGATTGGAATATGGGGTAGCGGCAAAAAAGAATATGCTGCCAATAAACTGGCATTGCTGTTAATGTTTGGTTCAGCATTGGTATTGGTTGGCATGCTGGGCGCCTACTTTGGTACCGATTTAAAAACGTTTGATCTGGTTGCCTTATCCAAAGTAAATATTCCGGTTAACGTTCAAAAAATTTGCTTTCCCTTATTGTTTGCAGGCTTTGGAGTGTTTACAGCCTTGTTTCCTTTTCATACCTGGGTACCGGATGGTCACTCTTCTGCACCTACAGCGGGGTCTATGTTTCTGGCCGGCATTTCTATGAAGCTTGGCGGCTATGGCTGTTTACGTGTAGCTACCTACCTAATGCCCGATGGGGCAAAAGAATATGCTGATATCATTATCGTGTTATCTTCCATCGCTATTTTATACGGAGCCTTTGCTACCATGATGCAAAAAGATTTAAAATACATCAACGCCTATTCTTCTGTAAGCCACTGTGGATTTGTGTTGCTAGGTATTGGAATGCTTACCAAAACAGCTATTGCAGGTGCGGTAATGCAAATGGTTAGTCATGGTTTAATGACGGCACTTTTTTTTGCCGTCATTGGCATGATTTACGAAAGAACCCATACAAGACAAGTAGATGAAATGGGTGGATTATTGAAAGTAACACCCTTTATTTCTACCGTATTATTTATAGTTGGCCTTTGCTCACTTGGGCTGCCAGGCTTAAGTGGTTTTGCTGCTGAGATGACGATTTTTGTTGGCTCCTGGCAAAACACAGATGCCTTCCATCGCATTGCTACTATTGCTGCTTGCATGAGCATAGTGGTAACTGCCGTTTATATTTTAAGAGCCATTGGCAAAGTTGCTATGGGCCCTATAAAAGCAAGCTTTACCGGCATTAAAGATGCTGCATGGAACGAGAGACTTGCCGCCATCATTTTAATTGCTGGCATATTGGCTATTGGTTTGGCTCCCTTCTGGCTATCAGATTTGATTAAGCCCGGAGCAGAAATTATTATGCAAAAATTATCTATTTTAAAATAAACCAGACTGGATGAATGAGTTCCTTATTTTAATGAAACCAGAGCTGCTGATAGCCATCCTGCTCTTTTTGATATTGTTTATCAAAATAGGAAAAGGCATGAGCAACGATCGCCTGCTTGTAGTAGTTCAGGTGCTGCTATTTGTCAATTTAATTGTTGGCTTTATTGCCAATAGTGAAGGCATTTTGTTTGGCGGCATATACCATACCTCCGCATTGATCATCCTGCAAAAAAATATTCTAAATCTTGGTGTACTGCTAATCTCATTATTGTTTACAGACTGGTTTAAAAAAAGTGACCAACTGGCAGAGTTTTTTATTTTGATGCTATCTGCTTTAATGGGCATGTTCTTCCTTTTATCCAGTGGAAATTTATTGATGTTTTATTTGTCGCTCGAGTTGGCATCTATACCCGTAGCAGCCATGGCTAATTTCGATTTGCAAAAAAGAGTTTCCTCAGA
>JBBQTZ010000177.1:0-9840 GCA_038234405.1 Chitinophagales bacterium | reverse complement strand
CACTACTCTTGATCTGTCCGCTTTGGAAATTTGCTGATAAAATAAAACGAGCTCATTGTATTCTTTTGCAGCAAAGCGGCCGTTGTACTGCTCCATTAAACGGTAATAAATAATTCTATCATCTATCAGTTTTATCGAAGAAATGTATTTCCCAAATTTAGTTTGCAGCGATACGTCTTTGGGCATGGTTTCCAGTTTGTACCCATTAGGGATTTTTATTTCAACAGTATCAATATCCCGGTATGGATCTTTTATCATATAATCATATTGCCGTGCTGTATCTGGCAATAATTTTTCGATGGCACTTCCAAATAAGTTGGGTACCAGAAACAAACGTTTACCTGTAACTGTAGCGTAATTATTCAAGGTAATTTGAAGGTATTCATCAACCGAAGGGACGGTGCCTTTGTGCTCTTTATAATCACTTTTTGTTACCTGGTAGGTTGGCAGGTTAAACATTTGATTTAAATACTTTTCCCTGTCTTCTTTAGATGCATCAAACATAAGCGAATGAGGAAAATCCTGCTGAAGATCGGAATAGGTATTGTTGATTGTTGCATTCAGGTTTCCATCTGCATCGGCAATTGCTTTTACCAACCTTACCTGTACATTATCCGCCACTTTGTACACGGGCGTTTGTACAAGATGGCCGCCGGTTTCATCAATAATCAAGGCTTTTCTGTTACCGGTAAAACCACCCATATATCCCGGCGATGCCGTTTGGCTGGTACACTCTAACCATACTGTATCCTTCTCCAAAGGAACGCAGGATATTACATGATTGGATTGAGAAAAAGTAAAATCCTCAATAAACGGCGGAGGATTTTTACCTCCATAAATCTCTACGTATTTTCCGGTAATACCTGCTTCTCTCAGCAATGCAATCATATAATTGGATAATGCCTTACAATCACCGTATTTTTTTCAGCAACATAAGATGCTTCAAAAGGTTGCCATCCGCCAATGCCTAATTGAATGCTGATGTACCTTGTATTTTTTTGCATAAAATCATACAAGGCAAATATTTTTTCCTTATCTCCTTTTAATTGATCCGTTAATTCATGTACTTTCTTTTTTACATCATTGGGCAAAACATCTCTCCCTTTTATTAACTGGTACATAAATTTACCATACTCTTTCCAGGAAGACATGTTGCCGGAAAATCCCTGTACTTCAAAGACAGAAGGCGCAAAGTAAACCACGGGAGCTATTTCAGTAAAAGGGGGAGCGCCCGATTCCACTTTTTTTGCAGGTATATTTTTAATTTCCCACACATAGGTTTTTACATCGCCTTTTTGCGAAACAACAGGCGCTGCAGAAAAGTTTACCTGCTTAAAACGTACTACATAATCTGCCGGTGCAATAATAGTAAACTTGCTATTCTGTACCGACATTAGCGGGTTAGTTTGTGGCATCCATGCCGGAAAACCCTGTGTGCCATTGTTCTCATCTTCTTCTTCATATTCAACTGTGTAAGGATATTCTGCACTGTAAAATTCATTCTCTTTATACCTTGCATCAGATAATAAACTAAACCCATCGTAGGCACTATGGTCGCTCCATTCACTTTTTTTAGTATGCTTTACCTCTTTGCCCAGGCTATTAAACAATTTACCTGAAACAGCATTAATGCTGCTGAATTTATCGTAATAAGTTATATGGTTGGCATATCTATTGGAAGATGCATTTAAAATAGTGTATGCATGCTTTTCATACATTGTAAACCTGGCTGGCGACTTAATAATTAAAATGTATTCTTCACTTCGCTTTACCACATTGGCACCTTTGCGTAAACTATCCGGAATAAAATAGGCATTATACTCCTGGGCATTTGCAAAGCAAGAAATTAAAACTGCATACAGCAGTATCATAATTTTCATAGTTACTTAATCTTTTTAAACACAATTTGTTCAGCTTCTTTTTTTACCACAAAGGCATAAAAATGACGTAGTGGTTGATAGTCGTCGTTAACATAATTTGCCTTTTTTAAAACCAACCTGCTGCGCATTTGTACATATTCTTTATCTGCCGAAATGATGTATTCAAACATTCCTTCATCTTCATTAAAATTAAGCCTTACTGATTTTGGCAGTTCATCTACTGTATATCCTTTGGGCACTTCCATGGTAAGGGTATAAATATCATCAAATGTAAAAGGCATTTCAACCGGGTAAAATCTTTCGGAAGCCTTAAACGGATTACTTTTTATTATCTCACTCAGCATCGGATTAAAATAGATGATGTCTTCATCGGCAAAACTTTTTATCGTTAAATCGTACCTTAATGCAACGGGCTCCTTCAATAGCTTTAAAGAATCTAATTGTATATTACTAATTACAATTTCTTCTGAATAATCCTGTTGCACCGATTTTTTAAAATCATCCAGCGCTGATTTTGCCATTTTGTTTCTAATGCGCTGCGACTCGTATATGCCGTAATTGTGGGTAAGGCTACCTTCTACAGTTCCATTTTCCATATTGGAAATATAAGCAATTGTAGAGCTAACCTCCTTTAATGAATCTGCAACAAAAAATTGCGAAACTGCATTGGTAGCAGTTATTTCCCTTGCCTGTCCATTATATATTTTTGCTGGCAGCCTCCCAAACTCAAGCTGTCTTTCTGTTGCATCTAAATAAGTTACAATATTATCTATAGTAATCTTTGCAATCACATAATTATACCTGTTTAAAAGTGGATAAAATTCGTGGGTAAAACCATGTCCTCTTGTGCTTAAAATTACAGGATTTGCATCAATTTTTTAGTTTTTTAAAATCGCTATCAACAGCATATTAATGTCTGCAACCGAGCCACTTTTATTTTTAAATACATCCTTTAAATTAGTAGTGATATACATGCCGCTGTTGTCGTTCCAGGTAAAATTATCTCTCACATACCGGTAAATATTTTCAGCTTTTTTCTGCTGGGTGGCAACATTTTTTACAATGGCTTCCACATCATTATCCATCCAATTATTGGGTCTTGTAACAGCACCTCCAAAATCATCCTCGTTCATTAAATCACTTGCAACTTTTTCCCAGTTATCCATATAGTTTTGTGGCACTTGGTTGGGAAAAATAACCTGGTTAAGTTGAAATTCTATTTTTGAAATAGAATTGTTTAATGTAGTAGTAAAGGCTTCTTCCTTCAAAGCAGGAACATCTTTCATCACCCAGTTATGATAATCCATCATACCATTTATTTTAAAACTATTTAAGCCAGAAGTGGTTACAGTTAAACCATTAGTTTCTCTCTCCACATAATGCACAAATGCAAAGCTGCTTTGACTAGTACTTACTTTGTTAATAAAAAAAGGATGATATCCTTGCGATAGGGTGACGTATTTATAAAACTCCGGAATACCTACTTCATACTGACTCCATAAAACCGGGTATTCTCCCTGAAACGTCCATGGCTGTAAATTGAAAAAGAAATCAGATTTTACCTGGTAAGAATATTCAATAATGCTTCCTTCCTTTAAAGCAGGAAACGTAAACTTTTTAATGATCAGGTTTTTACTTTGCTTCTCCGTAAATACCGAAGATTTGGCAACCTTGGTTTCTACTACTTTTCCATCTTCTAAATTATACGTAGATGCGTCGAAGTCATTCAGGGCTTCTGCTTTATTAGTACTGGTACTTACATACAACGGAATGGTAATAGTAGCCGCACTAAACCCATTTTTATTAAGAATTTTTATTCGCTTTTTTTGCGTAAATATCAGCGAAAAAGTAAGATCGTTCGTATTAGCAATAAAGCTGGTATTACCAACATCTGCCACAACAACGGCATTTGTACTGGAGTCAATCAATGCCGATTTAACCGTAAAGTCGGCTAATTTTACGTTTCCGAATTTAATAGGTAATTTGTCTTGCGCAATTAAAACAGGTATATGGATAGCAAGGCAGGCTATAACTGAAAGTGCAATTTTTAAGTTCATAGTAATTTTATAAAGAAGAGGGTAATAAAACATTTAACGCAATCTAATGTTTTATTTTAATATTTACTGTTCATAACAATAATATAACTTGAAAATAATTAATACATCTCAGCTAATTAAGCAAATGGCCATTAGCCTTGGCTTTAACCATTGTGGTATTGCAAAAGCTGAAGTACTTACAGAGGATGCCAAACGGCTGGAACGCTGGCTATCAAAGGGTATGCATGGCAATATGCAGTATATGGAAAAGCATTTTGACCTGCGCATTGATCCTACCAAATTAGTGCCAGGAGCAAAATCTGTTATTACGTTATTACTCAATTATTATCCTGAACAACATCAAAAAGATGGCGTACCAAAAATTGCTACATACGCTTATGGAAATGATTATCATGAAGTTATAAGAGAGAAGCTAAAAGAGTTAATTCAATTAATTAAAGAAAAGATTGGCAACATTAACGGCCGTGGTTTTGTAGATAGTGCCCCTGTGCTGGAAAGAAGCTGGGCACAAAAAAGTGGCCTTGGCTGGATAGGCAAAAATGGCAACCTTATTAATAAACAAAATGGTTCTTTCTTTTTTATTGCTACGCTAATTACTGATTTGGAAATGGAATATGATGCTGGTTTTGTAAAGGACTTTTGTGGCACCTGTACTAAATGTATTGATAGTTGCCCTACGGAAGCTATTTTACCTAATAAAGTGGTGGATGGCAGCAAGTGTATTGCCTATTTCACTATTGAATTAAAAGACACGCTAATACCAGAAAACATGAAAGGCAAATTTGACAACTGGATGTTTGGTTGCGATACCTGCCAGGATGTATGCCCATGGAACAGGTTTTCTACTATAACAAATGAATTGAAATTTGCACCAATACCAGCCATTCTTAATTTTACTACCAAAGATTGGGAAGATTTAACAGAAGAGTCTTTTAAGGAAATTTTTAAACATTCGCCATTAAAACGCAGTAAATACAAGGGTATCAGGCGAAATCTTAATTTTATTAAAAGCTAAAATACCCAACCTAATCTTACGGCCATCCTATTTAATAAGTATTCTTCTTTGATAGGGATATTTTCACTTCTGTTTAAAAGTGGATTCCAGGTATAATTATCTACCATTTGTATTACCTGTTTGCTGCTGTAAGCAATACCAATGGTAAGCGCATCAGTTTTTACAGGTATAAAATAATCGAACCCTGCACTCCAATACCGGCCGGTTTTATAAGGACCGGTTTTATTTACAAAATTTTTATTTTGCTGGTTTACTATAAAATTGGCACCTGCATTGGCAAACAATTGCAGTTTTCTTATTTTGCCAACAACATTGTACCTGGTTTCTACAAATAAGGGAATAGAGCGGCGGTAATAATAATCATATCCCACACCTATACCAGTAAAAAAATGATGAAACTGAAACCCATTCACAGAAATTATTGCGGCAGAGGTTGTAGTACTTCCGTTTAATAATTGTACCGTGTTATAAGAATGAAAATTACTCAAAAGATTTTTATTTTTGCTGGCAGGGGCTTGGGCTGATATCCTGGTGATACCTATTACCAAAAGGAAAAATAAGGTGGTTAGTTTTTTCATACAACAAAAAAAATTAAATAACAATTGAAGGGATTTTAAAAAGGTGATAATTGTACTTACTTAAAATACTTCTAATCAATTATTACCTACCACTATTTTACTCAAAAGCTTAATGTTATTGATGTTTGAGTAATCGTATTGAAATATCCCTTCATCAGCCACCACAATGGCAAGGCCATCTTGTACTATTACATCAAATGGGGTTATGGTTTTAATTTGCCTTATTAAAGAAAGGTTTAAAACATCAGCCGCATTATATACTTTAAGGCCAGCTTTACCATCACAAATAAATAAGTAATCACCATCTTTACTCAGCCCTTTTGGCTCAGCCATATCGTAAATTTTAACTAAAACAGGTGCAGCTAAATTGGTAATATTTACTATATCGAGTTCGTTGCGCTGTGCTGCGGTACCATTCCAGCATGTTCCCTGTTGCTCCATTGCCCTGAGGGTAACATAGGCATACTTTTCATCTGCAATTACAGGGTCTCTAAAGCAGGCATGCGAAAATGAACCTGTAAAAACAGGATTGGCAGGAGATGAAACATCATAAATGAACATACCTGTTTGGCCGCCAATAAAAAGTTTATTTTTTAATGGATAAATAGTTTCTATTTCCCATCCTACACCAACTGTTTTTTCCATAACAGGATTGATGGTATTGGTAATATTAATGGCGCTTAAATTTGATCTGCCTACCGTATATAAATAATTATCTATAATGGTAAATCTTGCCATAGAGCCGCTTACGCCTGCTGATTTTGTAACGCCTGAGTTAGTAGAATTAGCTAAAAAATTATCGAAAAAAATTGGGTTTTGTACTCCCCTGTTTTGATTATCTAAAAAATCCTGCTCATCTTTTGCTTCATATTTCACCCAATCTACAATATACTGGGAGCTATCTGGCATAAAACCATTTTGGTATTGGCGTTCAGGAAAAACATTTTGCATTACTTTTTTTAAAACAGCAACGGCAGGGTTGCTAATATCCACCGCAACAAGGTCAGTATATATGTCTGCATAAAGTGTATTGTCTTTTACAGCCATATCAATACTGCCCGGTATTGCAATAAAGTATTTGTTAACAGGAGCTGCAGGGTTGCTATTATCAATAATATGAACTCCTTTATTAAGCTCATTTACAAAAATATACTCACCATATTTAAAAAGTTTACCTGTTTGTAATAGTGTTGTTGGGGAGCTGCTTTTAATATCAAGCAGAACTGCTGATTTGCTTTTATAAACAGGCTTAAACAAAGTGTGAGTAGTGGTTAGTTTATCTTTTACGCAACTGCTTACCAATAAAACAAGTAAAAAATATGCCACTATATTTCGGATGGATTGTGTAATTTTCATGATGCTGATTTTTGTGCTGATTAAATTATTTTAAGATTGACATGTAAATTCTAACAAGGGTTGCACTTACTAATAAACTATTTACTATTAATTAATTTTTGTAAGCGCAAACCCAAAAAACCATAGCGGCTATTATCGTATAATCCTTTACCAGCAATAGGTGTAAGGCTATAATACATTACAGGCCCCAGCAATAAAGGGGCATCATTTCTTTTTAACAGGTTTATAGAAAGGCCCGCTGAAAAGCCAATAGTTGTTTTATTAAAATAATCATTGCTAATAAAATACTGCCTTGCTACAGTATTAAATTGCAGGGCATTGGTATGTAGTAATTGCGAAATAGAAAGTCCGGTATGCAGGTAAATATTATGCTGCTTACCATTGGTTAGCTGTGCAGTAAATTCAACCGGTATCTGTATAAAATGGTACCTATTTTGATAATTATTATTACCCGTTTCAAACGCTTTACTACCATCTGCTCTTACTATTACCTGCCCCACTTTGTTATTAGTATTCAACAACTGGTATTGCAACCCAATTGACAAATTTGTTTTTTGGGATATTTTCTTTACTACCGAAACCCCTGCATAAATACCATAACCAGGGTTTAGTTCTGATGGAATACTACTGAATCTGTTATTTGGATCTTGACCGGCACCGGACGAGGTATTTTGAAAAAGTGCATTATCGTAGAAAGTACTGTTGGCGGTAGTTCCTAAATAATTACTGGCAGTGGCTGCCCTACCAACTCCAAATGAAATGAGAAATAATAATTTTTGATGTTGCCTGTTTTTTGTTGCTACATTAATTTCTTTGGTTTTTACTTTTTGATCACCAAATTTTTCAGCTAAAAGCAATGATTTACTAGCTGTAACAACAGGTAAATTTGTTGTTAAAGGTTGATGTTTGCTGCTTGCAAATTCAAGCAGGCTAAATGATGCGTACGCTCTTGGCAGCATATTGGGTAAATCTATGTCGTTTGTTGTTTCTATTGTTGCATCCACTACCTGCATAAAGGTTTTAGCTTTTGATGTACAGGCATTTTTTTGCTGCTTGTAAATAGCTGCTGTATTTTTAATATTGGAAAAATCTTTTGATGTATTAGCCGCTATTTGCCTGGTTGCAAAATACTTAGCTGTAACTATTACAGTACTTTCCACCGGCCTGGCAACTAGCTTATTCTGCGTTTTGAGTAGCCTGGTTTCAGGTGTAATATTGATATTGCTACTGATGTTCTTTTTTAGTGGCTTTGAATTGCGGATTGTTTTACTTGTAAATGAAGTGTCATTTACTTTAACAAGATTTATGTTGCTTTCATTATTAGCAAGCTTAGTTTTTGATGGTTGAAATATCCATATATAACTTCCTGCTGATAAGCAAACAAAGAGCAATAAAAAAACTAACCAGCCGATTTTTCTTTTACGTTTTTTTGCAATGGCTTCCTGCACTTTTTTCCACACTTCGTTGGTAGGACCTAACTGCAGGTAAGCCATTTTTTTTTGTACATCTTTTTCAAAATTATTTTCCTGCATACATGTCCTTTTTTGGAGATGATGAATAGTTTTCGATCCACTCAATCAGCAAATGCCTTGCTCTTGCATATTGAGATTTGGATGTTCCGTCGCTAATGCCCAACATTTGACCAATTTCAACATGCGAAAATCCCTCGATAGCATATAAATTGAAAATTGTTTGGTAGCCAGTTGGTAGTTGTCTTATGAGTTCACTTAATTCTTTTGCGTCTAAATTTACTGCCGGATTATCGTCTGAAACCGGGTGTAGTGGTGTTTCTATAAAAGCAAATGCTGATCTGTACCGGGCATTTTTTTTCAGGTAATTCAATGCTGTGGTTACCATTATTCGCCTGATCCATCCACCTAACTCTCCCGTAGCCTGGTACTTATTAAGATGTGTAAATACTTTTATAAAACCTTCTTGCAGTACATCTTCTGCATCGTTAATAGATTTGGTGTACCGATAACAAACCCCGAGCATAATTGGCGCAAAATGATCATACAATTGCTGTTGGGCAACCGGGTTTTGTCTAATACAATCTTTTACAAGTTTGCGATATTCCATTGCTAATATTACTTAGTTATGACAACCCTTTTTTGTGAACGGTTGCACGGGCAGCAATAAAATTTTAATTAACTCTTATTGGGGAGAAGTTTTTTCTAAGTAATTCTTTAATCCGGTGAGTGCAAGGTCATAACCGGGGCCGGTAAGCTTATCTATAAAAATAGCATAAAATTTTTCCCATGGATACCAATGAAGCTGGGTTATAGCTTTCCATGAAACCTGTATGCCGTCTTGCCCGGGAATAGCCAAAGCAGATAGCTCATTTTTTATATCATATTCATCTGCTGAATGTAGTAAAAAATTTACAGTAGCAGTATCTGCAGATAAAACTGTAATAACTGACTCTTTGTGGCGATGCAAAATATTATAACTCATGGATTTACCTGAAGCAGATAATGACCTAGATTTTATGATGGCACTGTCAAGGGTAAAAACCGGATGCCAGTTTTTCCAATTAATTACTTCTGCAACCTGCTTTATTGCAGCAATTGGGGTTGTATTATAAATTGCCACTGTTCGCACCACCTGTACCCTTGAAGGAATTAGTAAAGACAACAATGTAATTATAAAAAAAAGACCACTAATACCAACAAAAAAAACTTTTACAAAACGCATAATATTAATTTATACCAATGATAATTTGGCAATAGTATAATGTAAGAACTTACAAAGCTACCATATTGACATTGTACCCTAATGAATTAAACAGATTAACAAATAATGATGGAGCACTATTCCCATTTAAATACCTTTATGGCAACTGCGTACACCACTAATCCCCAAATAAAAAGTATTCCTATTTCATCCCTGATTTCCCATAAAGATTGGCCTTCAAACGCAACAGCCCTCATGGCGGTATTGAGGTGTGTTAATGG
>JBBQTZ010000176.1:0-10019 GCA_038234405.1 Chitinophagales bacterium | reverse complement strand
AAACCAAAAATGATAGCAGAAACTATCAATATTGTATTCAACAATCCGCTTACTGAAAAAGACAACCTGATTAAAATAGTAGAAATAATAAAACCGGAGTTGCGAATAACTTTATGAAACTCATCTGTATGAAAAAACGAGAACAATAGTAAAATAACATCTACAACTATTAAAATGGTAAAAAACTGATCAAAGAAAATATTATTTATGTTTTTGAAAGAAAGCTTTTCATTTATGACAGTATCTAAATTACCGGCAGCCCAACTTATAAAAGAATAAATTGCAACCAAAAACAATACAGGAACTAAGGCTGCCGCCAATATTTTTTTAATTTTTATAAACCTTGCAACATCTTCTACCTGAGATTTTTCCGTTATAACAGGTCTATACCGCTTTTTACTTTGTATGTAAAACAAGTAAATAAGAAAGAATAAGATTATAGATGCTACTATATCGTAGGTAAACTGTAAGTCGTATTTTATTTCGAACCAATCTGAAGACAATGATAGTACTGAAAGATCTTTAAACAAACGGCGAATAATAATCAACGAAATAATTTCATATTGTTTACTAATGTAAGTTGTTATAGACTTTGGCAGGTAATGTATTAGCAAATAAACTTCGTACACGAGAATAAAGGAGAAGGGAGTATATATAGCTGCAATAGGATTTTTGAGCAAGTCGGATGTAGTTGAAAAAGAAATTATTTTAAAATCTACCAAAAAAATAACTAAAAGATGAATAAGAAAACTTGCAATAGCAATAATGAGAATAATTCGTTCGCTCTTTTTTTTTGTTTTTTCGGAAAGCAGCTTTTGGTAGATAAAATCAAATTTTTTTGTAGTTAGCATGTTAAAGAATTGGTAATATTTTATTTTAAACAGTTAGTATAACAGCCAAAAGCTTAAAATGTTTTTATAAAAGTCAATCGTATGTAATAGTGCCACCGTTACAACGAATATTGTTTATAAATATTCTACAAAAAAACAATGATTTTGCATTATTGAATTTGATATATGCAAAAAAAATATTACAACTACTCCCCGAAAGCACAAGCAACTTTGTAGCCCGACCTAATCGTTTACTTTTTATCTCAAAACAGTTCACTATTTTTTCAAAAAAAATAACCTGTAACACTTATCTGTATTGAATTTATAACCCTCCTTACAATTTCAACTAAAAAAGGTGGGTTAAACTGAAAAGCCAGATTCAATAAGGTAGATTTTATTATAGCATTAGCTATTGCAGCCATAAAAAAGATTTAAGCCATATTTCAGTCACAATAGAAATTGGTGAAAATTTGGTTGTAGAAAATGAACAGCAGTAGCAAATACAGCAGTGCGGCTGTTGTAAAAGAGCTAAGAAATGGAAAATAATTACTACTAACCAGTTGAAAAACTGAAGGTTTATCCTTTAATGAAGAAGCGCTACTGCAAACCAGCCTTATCCTGATAAATAACCTTGCTATTAAAATGATTAAAAGTACCTTGGTTTTGTAAATTTCATTTGTTGGTATATCAAATAAATTTTGAGAAAATACTGTAGTAACAGCAAAAAAACCAGCCATTATTCTACCCTTTATATTTTCTTCTTTTGAAGAAAAAGCACCACCTTTAATATAAGCAATCAAGGTATTTTTAACAGATATTTTTTGCTCTGGCACCTAGCCGCCAGGTGGTTCATCATTAATACATTGGCGGTTTACAGCATTGTGCAAGCCCTTTATAGGGTCTGGTGCAAGGCAGGCAGGCCAATCGCTGCTAAAAACAAAGTGCACATTATTTTTTAACATGCTTTCCCATACAAAAGAATGCGGGAGTCTTTTTTTGCCAACAGCTTTAGCCCATACATCAATGGTTCCAGAATCGGCATGTATTGGCTCCATAGATGCCTTTACGTCAAGTTTTGCAAACCGGGGCAAATCTTCCGGATCACTTTGCTCAATATGCTCTATTCGATGGGGTGCATCCTAAATTGTGGCAGTAACAAGTGGTCGGTGAGGACACTGACCACGGCTGAGCCTCGGTCGGTGTCCTCACCGACCGAAATCAGAAGCGACAATTTAGGATGCACCCATTCGATGCATCCTACCTGTACTACCGTTTATTTTTTGTACATTTTCATAAGCATTTAATGCTTCCCTTACGGATGTATCGCTAATGGCATGGGTATAAATTTGAAAACCTTCTTTATCAAAACAGGCTAATAAACTACGGTAGGTTGCCAGTGGTAAAGCAAAATCGCCGTTACTTTTTTTACTATAGGCAGGTACATCACTGTAGGGCTCCAGCATAGATGCAGTATGCGATTCGATTACGCCAGCCAACATAAATTTTATACAGCAGCCAGTAAGAAAATGGTTTTTATAGGTGCTGTTTTTTACCCTAATAAACTGTTGAATATCCTTTTCGGTTGTTTTTTTTACCTGCGTTAAATGCTTTGGATAATCTTAGTGTTAGCTCCCCATTTTTAAATAGCGTTTGGTACAAACCAAACGCTCCAATGTTGAAACTTGCATTTTGTATACTGGTAATACCGTGAGATTTTGCATGCGCATTCCCGCTCTCAATGCATTTAATTTTTCTGCGGTTGCAGGCACAGGAACCACTGCAGAAACCAATGACCGGGCACCCTCTGTTAAAGCTCCCGTTGGCTCCCCATTGGCATCTTTAATTATTTCGCCAAAACCTGTAAAGCTGGTTGTACTGTTAATACCTGCCATTTTTATTACTACACTGTTTACCCAAATGCTATGACCATCATAGGCATCCAGGTAAATCGGGTGGCCATTACTTATAGCATCTAACTGCTCTAATGCTTTTTTATCTGGCATGCCGCCGTCAAAAATATTGTAGTGCCAACCCATGCCAGTAAGCCATCTTTTTTGAGGGTCCGTTTTCACAAATTGATCAATGGCACCAAGGGCATTATCCAGGTTTTTACTTTGGCATAAATCTATTCCGGTAAGCCCTAAAGAACCCTCCAGAAAGTGAATGTGAGCATCGTTAAATACCTGCAGATACCAGTTTTCCTTTTAAATCTATCAAATTGGTTTGCTTACAAGCCAGCTTGTTTATTGCAGCGGTAGTACCGGCTTGCAAAATTTTTTCTCCCTTTATGGCTACAGCTTCTACAAAGGCCGGATTTTCATTTCCTGTCCAAATACTACCGTTATACAAAATAATGCAAGCAGCTACAGAAGATTTTTTTTGAGCTGTTAAGGAAGACTAAAAAAGTACGGCTGTTGAAACTGGTAAAATTAATCTAAACATACTATTGATTAAAATGGGTTTAAACTTTTAAAAAGAAATCAACGTTAAACCAAAATAGTTTTTACTCAAATACAAAATATAAACCTACTAATATCACCAATATAGCCAAAGAGGTTAATCCATATAAAATTATAGCGTACAAAGCTGGTACAGCATTTATTAAAGTAAGCACGCAACTAATAAAACCGAGGAAAGCACCTACTCCCATACAAACAAAGCCTTCAAATAGTCTTTTAGCATTTTTCAACCTGCGATATTCATTTAAATGGCTATTAATAGCAGTTTCATCATAACCGCTTGCAAGTAAGGCTTCTTCCACAGCTTTTGGCTCCATTCTGGCTGCAATCCATTTCTGTAAAATATTGGTATCAATAGTTGTATCGTATGGCATGGCAAGTATTTTAGCTTTGTTGTTAACTAATGTAAACTAGATTTTAAAGGTTAAAATCTATTGCGGCTTACATCTTCAACATTTAAACTTAAAAAAATATTATTCAAATTATAGAAAAAAAAGTAAACAGACAAATGAAAAAAAGAGTCACTGGTTATTTTCATAATAGGTGGTTTACGTTCATACACAAAATATACTTTTTTAACCTTATACTGTTGATTTCAGTTTATCTAAAGCCTTCAAATAATCATATTGCAAATCTTCGTGCATAGCACTAATTACTTTTTCAATTTTTTTTATTTGAGATTGGTATAAATTGGCAAGCGCTGTATTTTTCTTGAATGGAATACCTGATTGCTCCATTGTAGTGCAAAAGTGCATAAGTACCTGCACTTCTACCTCTTTGGATGCCGCATGTTTTATGTGCTTATTGGTAATTCTTAGTATTTTTCTAATCATTTTTTTTGCAAAATAAAGATTGGATTTATTAACTGAATCAAACTCATTGGTAATTGAATGCTTTACCATTTCTATAAAAGCCTGTTCATCATTTGATAAAAAAAGCAGGTAGTTTAGTAATTCTTTATTTTCTTTTTTGTATTTGGTTAATCTTACACAAAGAGCCAATAATTCTACTGCGGAAAGCGTACTAAGTTCCTGTTTTATTTCACTAATGGTTGCGGTCGTCATAACTATTTGTAGCTTTTGCTGATGGCTATTTCAATGCAACATTATATAAATATTTTAAAGCAACATAAAAGAGGATAATTTTATTTTAAATCCTTACGTTAATATTGTAAAAAAATTTACCGATGAAAAAACAAATCTTACTTTTTCTACTGATGTTTTTAGCTTTATTCTGCAATGCCCAATCAGGTAAGCCAATAAAGCAGGAAGGAGCTTTCAGCACTGCGCTATCTGCTATCATTATTGATTTTAAAAACAATTTTAGCAACATACAAAGTAATGAATTGGCAGGTGCTTCCAGTACCAATACCTATACCTCTAGCATTTGCCTTCCAGATGCGGTACATTGTACTGTAGAACGCTATAATTCAGAAGAGGACAAGTCTGCAAGCTGGCAGGCTTTGCTATTTGAAGGAGAAAATTACGAGGATGCTGTAAAAGCATATAAAAATGTTTTTAAGCAAGTGAGAACATCTACCATATCTGGCATTGATGATAAGCCTGTTGGGTTTATAGGAGGTTTAGAAAAGCCAGATGAAAATATCCGATTTACAGTAAGTACATTAAGGCTTAGTGCTATCAATAAAAAGTACAAAGATTTTATTGCATCTATTGAACTTAACAACAATATGCTTGGATGGGAAGTTACCATTAGCCTGTATAGGAAAAAACCAGATACAGAGGGATCCATGATTCAATAAATTAACTTACTAAAACCCGGATTTTGCTGTTTAAAATCTATTAACAGCTTCCTGCCGCAAAATCCGGGTTAAAATTAACAGCAAAAACCCCCTTTATCAGGAGGTTTTCCACAGACCATAAATATAAATTTATTTACAGTGTGTTTTTCAATAGTATTGGATATGCGGTGTAGGTTTCAGTATTTTTACTACAAATTTCTATCTTTATAGTTGATTAAATTATAATTATAAGGTTAAAGTTGTTGTAGTAAACTTATTACATTTATAGGGTTAAGTCCATAGTTCGCAAAGGCTTGCCGGTATTAAGTTATACTCTATTTACTTTTTGTTTCCCGATTTTTTCGGGACAGGTTAATGCAAAAAGTAACAAAAAAGATGAAGCCGCCCGGCTGAATGGCTCAGGCCGGGCGGCTTGATTTGTTAGCGAATTCTCTTTAAATTTTCCAGCACTTTTTATTCCATGCCGTAGTAGCATTTATGTGCGCAGTATAGGCCTAATCCTATACATTTATAACTCCGCCTATTCATTTTACCTGCTACAAACCACTAAAACATTTTTCTTTAGTGGCAAGCCATTCATCATTAATAAAACTAAAAAACATAGAATTTCTTACAGTTTCATCATCATTGATTATGTGTTTTCTAAAAACTCCTTCTTCAACTGCACCGAGTTTTCGCATAGCCTTTTGCGATCTGTAATTTAAAACATTTGTTTTAAGCTCTACCCGGTTAAGCAGCAGGGTTTCAAAAGCGTAACTAAGCAGTAAGAATTTGCATTGCCTGTTAAACCCTGTACCATGTAATGATGTGCGAAGCCACGACCAGCCTATTTCTGTTCTTTTATGTTTAAAGTCTATGTTACCAAACCTTGTACTACCAGCAAATTCCTTGTTAATTTTATCAAATATTACAAAAGGATAAGATTTTTTTTGCTCCCGCTCCCGCAGTGCTACATCAAAATATACTTTAAAACTGGCAGCATTATTTATTTTGGCTGTGGTAAACTGCCACAATGATTTATCCAATGCAATTGGCAGCAACTCATCAAAATGCTGAGGCAGTAACGGGCTCAATTGTACCTGCTCATTTTCAAGAATAATTTTAGTATCAAAAAAATTATCAAAATTCATTTAGTATTTTTTTTGCTTTACCATTTCTACCACTATTTTATCGAGCGGCAGCGTAACTGTATCAGCCGAAAAATTATCCCAGTTAACAAACCTGAAAGTTTCAATTTGTTTGGTAACATTGTAAGTTACAAGCTGGGCTTCATCAAAGTTAAAAGGCTTATCACGGAGCGGTACTGTAATTGGTTCAAGCGCTTTTACCAGGTAATAGATTGCAACAATCTGATAAGCATTGTTGAATGCACTTTGCTGATAAATATCGGTGGTATAAATATGCTCACCCACTGCTACTTTCAGGTTCATTTCTTCCATAAATTCCCTTTCAAGGCAATCCCTTGTACCCTCACCCAACTCAAGGCCTCCGCCCGGAAATTTTGTGTAAAAATCACCTCTAATATACTCATCGCTTACAAGCACCTCGTTAGCTTCATTAATTAAAACTCCATAAACCCTTATTGTAAACATAAATTAATTTTAAAACCATTTTTTCTTTTGAAAATAAGCGCTGATAATTACGGATAGCAACAATGAAATAATAACCGGCACATAAAAAGAATGCGGTAGCCCCTGGCCGGGTATAGGCACATTCATACCATATACACTTGTAACCAATACTGGCAACGAAAGTATAATGGTGATAGATGTTAACCGCTTTAAAACAGCATTGAGATTATTTGAAATAATACTGGCATAAGCATCTAGCGTGCTACTTAAAATGGTAGTGTAAGTATTGGCCATTTCTAAGGCCTGGCTTGTTTCTACAATTAAATCATCCAAAAATTCTTTTTCATCTTCGTTTAACTGCAAAATATTGGTACGCACCATTTTAATCATTAAAAGTTCATTACTGCGGAGGGCTGTAATAAAATACACCAAACTTTTTTGTATTCTTACAAGTTCCAGCAGTTCTGCATTTCGGTTGCTATCATAGAGTTTTTGCTCAAGCAAATTTCTGCGTTGGTTAATCTCTTTTAGATATTCAAGAAAATTAGTTACTACTTTTTCAAATATCTTTAAAACCATCATGTTTTTTTTATCCGGACTGCGGTTTTGAAATGTATTTAGAAATTTTTTGATGGCTTCATTTTCAAAGGAATTTACGGTTACAATATGATGGTGCGTAAGTATAATACAGATAGGGATGGTTATATAATACGCGTCACTTTCATTAAAAGAATTGTTTTCAGTAGGAGTTTTAATTACTATTAGTTTAGCGTTATCCTCTATTTCGTAACGGCTACGTTCATCAATATCTAATGAATCTTTTAAAAAATCAATGGGGATATCCAACCTTTCGCTCAGTTCGGTAAATTCTTCCTGCTTTAATGGTGGCAATACATTAATCCAGGTACCCGCTTCTGGTTTATCTACAGCAATAGTTTGATGTTCTATATTTTTAAAGTATTGTATCATACAATTTTCAGGTGGGTTACATTTAATAAAAGATATTACAGAAGGCGGCTACACTTTAAATTTGGCCAGAATATTATATTTCAACCTCACCTTTAAATACAAATACAGCAGGGCCACAAAGCCAGATGTTTTCAAAATGGTCATCATCAATTTTGTCAAACTGTACACTTAAGTTGCCACCCTTAGTTTTTACATCTACTGTATTAAAACCATTTTCGTTGTGGGCAGATACAAGAGCTGCAGCAGTTACGCCTGTACCACAACTTAAGGTTTCATCTTCTACCCCCCGCTCATAAGTACGCACGTAAATACTATCATCATCAATGGTTTCTACAAAATTTACATTAATGCCTTCTTTCTCAAAGTTACTGCTGTAGCGGATATCCCTGCCCGAAGCTACTACATCCACCTCTTCTACATTAGAAGCAAATTTTACAAAATGTGGCGATCCCGTATTTACAATTGCATAGCCTGCATGGTATTTTACCTGGGTAACATCTTTCATTTTTAGCCTTACAGTGCCATCGCTTTCAATTTCTGCTTCATGTGGCCCATCTACAGCAAGAAAATGATAATTACTTTTACGAATACCCATTTGTAGGGCAAACTTTACCATACACCTGCCACCATTGCCGCACATGGTACTTTCATTACCATCAGCATTATAATACTGCATCTCAAAATCATACCCTTCTTTTTTACTCAAAAATATTAACCCATCAGCACCAATACCAAAATGATACTGGCAAAAATGCTTAATTTGTTTTGAGCTTAATACAGGCGCTTCCATATTAAAATTATCAAAAATGATAAAATCATTTCCTGCTCCATGATACTTGTAAAAAGTTACTTTCATTTACTATAAATTTGAATCTGCTATTACAGCAAGTGATTGTGCAATTAAATTTTCTACTGCTTTATTTCCATCGGCTGAAAACTCTTTTTTAACCCTGTTGGCTACAATTGCACTAATGCTAAGGCTATTGTGGCCCATGGCTCTTGCAAGGCCAAACATGGCAGCAGTTTCCATCTCAAAATTAGTTATCTGGTGGTTACCAAATTTAAATGAGGTAAGGCTATCTGTTAAATTTGGATAAGCAAGGCCAAGCCTGAGCACCCTTCCCTGCGGTCCAAAAAAGCCCGGACAGGTAACTGTAACACCATGATAATAATTTTCTGTAAAAAGCTTTAATAATTGCCCGCTAGCCATATAAATATAAGGCTGTATGGTAGCTGAACTTAGTTGTGTATGGTTATTAAAAGCCTGCAGCAGGGCTTTTTCTTCTGCATTAGTTTCTGCTGCATAAAAATGTAGCAGGTTATCAAGGCCAAGGCCATGCGTACTTACTACAAAGCTATCTACCGGAATACTTTGCTGCAAAGAGCCGGAAGTACCTAGCCTGATAATGTTTAATGCTGTTAAATGCTCTTTTATCTGTCTTGTTTCAAAATCAATATTTACCAATGCATCTAACTCATTAAACACAATATCAATATTATCAGGACCAATACCTGTGCTTATGCAGGAAATTCTTTTATTGCCAATATAACCTGTATGGGTAACAAATTCTCTATGTTGATTTTTAAACTCAATACGATCAAAATGTTTACTTACGGCCTTTACCCTGTCGGGGTCGCCAACTGTAATAATGGTGTTGGCAATTTCCTCGGGCCGGCAATCAAGGTGATAAATTGCACCCCGGCTATTTATTATAAGTTCGGATTCTGCTATTCGTTGCATATTTTTTTATTGAACGCTAAAATTCGCATTTAGATTTTTAATTTGTTATAAATAATTACCTTATTTTCGCAATCTAAAAAATAAAACTACTTATTACACGTTTTAGGTAGCACTAACTTTTGATATAGCCGGTTCTGTGGCCGAGTGGCTAGGCAAAGCTCTGCAAAAGCTTCTACAGCAGTTCGAATCTGCTCGGAACCTCCTTAAACAACCCTCTCCATTTTGGGGAGGGATTTTTTTTATTAGCTATGAATACAAAAATTTTAAATATTGCAGGCCTGTTGGCATGTATTACGCTTTTAATTGCCTGCTTTTTGCCATGGGCCTATTATGCAGATTTGCAGGAGTCCTTTACCGGATTTTACTCTTACCGTAATCAATACGGTAAACCTGGTAAATTTCTATCAATTATGGCTGTGCTAGCGTTATTTTTAATGATTTTGCCTAAGATATGGGCTAAAAGAACCAACTTATTTGTGTGTGCATTGGCTGTAGGCTATGCAATTAAAAGCTACATACTATTTACATCATGTTACAATGCATATTGTCCTGAAAAAAAAGCAGGTATTTTTTTAATGTTGGCAGCTACAATAGTAATGTTACTTGCTTCAATATTTCCCGATTTAAAATTAAAAAATACAGAAAATAAATAAACGCTGCATTTACATTTCTCAGTACCGCAAAAGC
>JBBQTZ010000175.1:0-10063 GCA_038234405.1 Chitinophagales bacterium | reverse complement strand
GAATGAGGGAATGATAGAATGAGTGAATGAGGGAATGAGGGAATGAGGGAATGAGGGAATGAGGGAATGAGGGAATGAGGGAATGAGGGAATGATAGAATAAGGGAATTAATTAATAATCAAATCCCCGATAATTTTAAATTGTTTTGCTGCTCTTACAGTAAAAGTTGCGCCGATTTCTACCCGCTGAATTACGTTTAATATACATTCGCTGCCGGCTGGCGGATCAATAATTATAACATCCTTACCAGTTAAAATTGCCGGTGGCAAAATATTGTTGCTCCAATTTGCGGGATTATCCCAATTACCATTACCTGTAAACGTATAGGTAGTAGCTTGTAAAAGCGTAATTGATTTAGTGCTGGAATAAGTAAAATCTCCACCGGAAGAACCTCCTCCATCTGCTGCAAGACCTACAAAATAAAAAGTTATAGATTGATCAGCAACACCAGGATTTGCAGGAGCAGTCCATTTTAAATTATTATAGGTAAAAGATGCCTGTAAACCTGTACTGATGGCAGATAAATGCGAAAGCTCATTTCCATTTATAGCAGCATTTGCATTGGTGGTTGAGAACACACCTACAACTTGATTTGAGGCGTTTCTAGCCTCTATTGAAAAGCCCCAACGTCTTCTATTGGCAACACTATGTGTATTTATTAGACTAAAAGTATACGTTACGCCGGCTGTATAGCCTGCATCGGGCAAGCCAGTTACCTCTACATTGCCGCCTGCGCTGTTAAGTGAGCCCGAGTGACACTGTGTACAGTAAACATTAGCAGCACCTGTAGACCCTTGTGGTGGTTGTGAACTAAAAATAAATGCAGTAAAAGAACTAAAAAAAATTAGTAAAAAAGACAAAACCAATATTGTGCTGAAGTACCTTTTCATTAGATTATTTTTTGGCAGAGAAACTAGTAATCAATATTAACGCATTTATTTTTTATAATCAAATGTATTGTTACTAAAGTTTGTTTTGAGCTTCTGTTTAATTTTTAACGAATATTTATAGAACTTTTATTGCACCTTAACTGAACTCTAATTATAAAATAAAACAGTACCACTATGTCGCATAAATAAAAAAGCTACCCAAAATGGATAGCTTTTTATTTATTAAATCATTAAGTTATTAGTTAAAAATATACCTAACACCCATTTGAACCTGAAATCTAGAACCCTGACCTGTACTATTTTGGAATGTAGAGGAAAGTGGAATTCTGTTGGCAGCATCTAAATATGGAAAGTTAAATACTGGCTTACCTGCATTGGGCCCAGCAGTTTCCATCCTTAAAAAGTTAAGTAATGCGGTACGGTTTGTAGTTCTAAATATACCCCAGTTACGATTAAGTAAATTGGTAAAATTAAATATATCCATAGTAAAGCGGAGTGTATTATTTTTTCCAGCTACTTTCACAATAAAGTCTTGGGTAAAATTAAAGTCCATTCTTGTATAGAAAGGGGTTAATAAGCCATTTCTTTCTGCATACTTACCTCTTCTCTTACTTAGATAAGGATCCTGGTTAATGTACGCATCTAATTGCTCCCACTGTTGGTCTGGTGTTCTTGGATCAGCAACCGCAGAAGTACCACCCTGTCTTTCTAAAATAATTTCATCCCTTGCAGCAGGAACGTAAATTAAATCATTTGCAAGGCCATCATTATTTAAGTCCGCACCCGCATTTTGAATTCTTGTTCCGGTAGTTGGAAAATTATTAGGTGTATTACCATATAAGTAGCTTGCAGTTTGACCATTAGCAGATTCAAAGGTAAAACCAAAAGAAGTTGCAAAATATTTTGCATATTCAAAACGATAGGCTGCCGCAGATACTACTCTGTGAGGTTGATAAAAATTTGAGAAAGAAGTTACATTAGCGTTTGGATCGCCATCTACTGAGCGGTCTCTCCATATTGATTGTGCTATGGAACCTCCGTCATTTACAGAACGACTATCACCGTAGCTATAAGCAATCATGGTGTACAAATTTTTCACGTTACGTTGTAATTGTAGCGTAGCATTGTACGTGTAACCCTTGGATGTATTTCTCATCAAAATGGCATCTGTAATATTTGGGCTAGCATTGGTTGCATTAGCCGGTGTATTAAAGTAAATCTGTGGTCTTGTATATCTTATTCTGTTGTCAAAGCCATTTAGTGCAGTACCTGTTGTAGGCAGATTGATATTTTGGTGATAAACAGCATTGATATCTTTATTAAAAATACCTTCTACAGTTGCAGTAATATCAAAAGGAAGTTTAAAATCCGCAGCTAAATTAGCTCTAAATAACTGGGGGAATTTAAACATTGCATCTGTTACTGCAAGATTATAACTTGTGTTAGACAATGCATTGGAAGGTATGTTAGCTGCAACGTCTGAATTAAAAATAAAACGTGGATCAGAAGCTAAAATGTCGTTTTGACCCGGTACGATTGCATAAGAGCCAAAATCAACTCCATTGTTACTTGCCTGGTTGCTTAACCACACAAATGGCGGAGGACCTGCAAATACACCTGCACCACCTCTTAACTGAAACGTTTTGTCACCTTTTACATCCCAGTTGAAACCAACTCTTGGGCTCCACAAAACTTGGGTAGTAGGGGCTTTACCTGTCTGGATTCTTACACCGTTTCTAAAAGAAAGTGCATCTGCATTAGCATTAGTAGAAAAGTTTTGTTCAAAGATTGGAATATCTGCCCTTAATCCCATAGTTAAGGTAAAGTTTTTACTTATATTCCATTTATCCTGAGCAAAAAAGCCTAATTGCAATGATCTTAGTTGTGCAAATGGAAATTCACCACCTTTACGGGCGCTGTGTTGAAATGCATAACGAATAGAATTAGGTGTTCCATTATTAACATTAGCATAAAAATCATCAACATTTGCAAATCTATAGTTACCAAAATAGTTAGGGGCAAATCCATTTAAAAATTTATTGTAGGTATTTTGTGTACCAAAATTAAAGGTGTGCTTTCCTGCATAAAGGGTTACAATATCATTAAACTGCCAGGTATCTGTATTTAATTGATTATTAGCTGTAAATGGTTCGTAACCAAAAGATGTAAATGCAGCTCCAGCTCCATTCTGGATATCCACCATAGGAAATATACCACCTGGACTACTTCTAAAATCTCTCAAGCTGTTGTAACCTACCTGTAATTTATTAGATAACTTATTGCTAAACTTAGTATTTAACTCCGCCATTACAATATTAAAATTATTGTTGATTATATAAGAAGAGGAGAAAAATGGCATACCTGTAATACTGGCAGAACGACCATTGGTTGGTGCACCACTGTTACTTGGCGCAATGTTTCTGGAAGATTTAAGATAATAGTAATTAATGTTAAAAGTGTTCTTTGAGTTGATGTTATAATCTAGTCTTGCCGTTATTTTATCACTCTTTGTTTCATAATTATAATTCTCATAAGCACCCGGGTTGTAATTAAATCTACTTATTAAAAAAGCGCTTAACTGATCCAAAGCTTCTCCGCTTGCACCAGATACTATCGGCCCGGAAGCGGCTCCACCGCGGCTGGCAATTCTGGAAGTAGCAGGATTACTAATTCTTTCCTGCTCACCACTTACAAAGAAGAATAATTTGTTTTTTATGATAGCACCACCAATGTTTGCACCACGATTTTGAAAATCAAACTCCTGACGAGGTACTTTTAAACTAGCTACTTTTAAACCAGTAAGACCTGGTGTTTTTGTAAAATAATAAACAGAACCCTTAATTTCGTTTGTTCCACTTTTGGTTACTGCATTTATGCCTGCACCTGTAAAGCTACCCAAGGTTACATCATAAGGTGCAACATTTACCTGAATTTGCTCCAATGCATCAATACTAAATGGCTGTGAGTTTGTTTGGCCACCTAATGAACCTGATAAACCAAATGTATTATTAAAGCTTGCACCATTTACAGTAAGATTATTAAAAGCACTGCTTCTTCCTGCAAAACTATTACCATTAGCGGTAGGTGTAAGCCTTGTATAATCGGCAATACTACGGTTGGTAGTTGGCAATCTGTCAATTTGCTGACGGGTAATTATTTCTGCAGATCCTGTACGGCTGCGGCTGAAAACCTTATCAGCTTTACCTTTTGTAGAAACTACTACCTCTGTAAGGCTTGCTTCGTTGGTTACTAAAACAAAATCTGATTTGTATGCATTACCAAGCGTTAAAAAAACTTCCTCTTGTTTTTGCTCTTTGTAGCCTACGTTAGTTGCTGTAACTGTATATGGGCCTCCAATTCTCATATTGGCAATATTGTACCGGCCATCTTTACGGGTTGTTGTTGAATACTTTGTACCAGTAGGTACATGCAATGCTGTTACGGTTGCGCCATTTAATAAACCAGTACCTGAAACAATACCCAATAATTCGGAGGTAGTTTCTTGTGCCTGCGATACAAAACCTATTAATACCAACAGAATGGTAAAGAGGTTATTTTTCTTTCTCATAATCATAATTTGAATTTTTTTTGCAAAGGTCACGTTAAAATCGTTCTACAACACTATGTTTTGTTAAAAAATTATTACCAATTATGCAGTAAATCGAGTATTGTAATAAAGGGTTAATAGTTTTGGTTAAAAAACGAACACACAATTAAACAAAATTTTAAATAAGTTCTATTTTGTAAAAAAAGACAAAATTATTTGGCTTTGTGTTGCTTCTGAGTATATTATTGGTTGAATTAAAGCTATTTTGTTAAAATTTTTAAAAGAAACCATTTTTTCTCAAACCGCCCTAAATAGAAAATGTAGTGTTGAAAAACTGGTGATAACTTTTTTTATTAGATTTTGTTAATAGTTCCGGATGATAATTATCTATGCCATTCTCTTATAATTAAAAACAGAGAAATACTAAGGTTGGTTATACTTTCGTTACATCATTTTACCCGAATTTTTATTTGAAAATGAACGTAGGTTTTTAAACACAGTACAGAAGGATGTTTCAGGTTATTTTTCGACAAAAAAACAGTGAACTATTTTAAAGTTAAAAACTAAACGTAAGTGTTCAACTGTACATTTGTTATAAGCCGTTGCGGTTTTCAACTGTAAAATCCGGGTTAATAAAACATAAACCTCTTTACCTTTGCAAAAAATTACAACATGTTAGATAGTATTGAATTGGCCATTGAAGATATAAAAAATGGTAAACTGGTTATTGTGGTAGATGATGAAGACAGAGAAAACGAAGGTGATTTTATTACAGCAGCAGAAAACGTAACGCCAGAAATTATCAATTTTATGAGCACTTATGGCAGAGGATTGATATGTGCCCCGCTATCTGAAGAGCTTTGCGAAAAATTTAAACTGGTGGCCATGGTAAGTGAAAATACCTCTTTACATGCTACCCCATTTACAGTAAGTATAGATTTATTGGGCAACGGCTGTACTACAGGCATTTCGGCAGTTGACAGGGCAAAAACAGTACAGGCATTGGTAAACCCTGTTACCCAACCAGAAGATTTTGGCAGACCCGGACATATTTTTCCGCTTAAAGCCAGAAGAGGTGGTGTACTAAGAAGAACAGGGCATACAGAAGCTACTGTAGATTTAGCGAGGCTATCTGGCTTTTCAGAAGCGGGTGTACTGGTAGAAATAATGAATGAGGATGGAACAATGGCCCGGCTGCCTCAGTTAAAAGAAATTGCGCAAAAATTTGATCTTAAATTAATATCTATAAAAGATTTAATTGAATACAGGCTAAACAAAGAATCGCTGATAAGCCAGGAGGAAAGTGTAAAAATGCCAACAAAATATGGCGATTTTGAATTAATTGCCTTTAAACAATTGAATACTGGTGAAATACACCTGGCAATAAAAAAAGGTGAGTGGGAAAAAGGCGAACCGGTAATGGTAAGAGTACATAGCAGTTGTATGACGGGGGATATACTTGGCTCACTTCGCTGCGATTGCGGAGATCAATTGCACATAGCTTTAAGGATAATTGAGCAGGAAGGAAAGGGGGTTGTACTTTACATGAACCAGGAAGGAAGAGGTATTGGCCTGCTAAACAAATTAAAAGCCTATAAATTACAAGAGCAGGGTATGGATACTGTAGAAGCCAACCTGGAACTTGGCTTTGGTATGGATGAAAGAGACTACGGCGTAGGTGCTCAAATACTTCGCCACCTTGGTATTAGCAAAATGAAATTACTTAGTAATAACCCACGCAAAAGGGCTGGCTTACTTGGTTATGGCCTTGAGGTAACAGAAACTGTACCAATTGAAATTAAGCCTAACCTGCACAATGAGAAATATTTAGTTACCAAAAGAGATAAAATGGGGCATGATATCTTAAGTAAATAATAAGCTATCAAAATAAAAAAAGCCGTTACGGGTTTACTATATGTAACGGCTTTTTTTATGTTACGTATTAAGTTTTCGACTTAGTTGCTCACTACTTTTTTACCTGAACGAAAAAAGAATAACTGCGATAATAAATCGGATTCTTTACGGTAAGAAAGACTTACACCTGTTCTGTTACGCTGACTTACCAAATCAAAATTAGTACGGTTAAACCCTACAATCCTTACCCTGCCATCTTTGGTTAATAACCACTCAAAAGTAATATCAGGCGTTACCAGTAAGTTACTGTTTCTGTTTGCGGTGGTGTAAGGGTTATTGTAATCGAGGTTAAGCCCGGCAGAAATTATCAATCTTCCATTGTATAAGGTATATACAAAATTACTTTTGGCGGCAGTTTGCAGCCTTTCTACGTTGGTTTGCAAATCGCCGGTTACAGATGAGTTAACATCAATACTTACCGTTAAATTTTTTATGTACTTAGAAAGTAATTTATTAAAAAAGCCTGAAATAGCGTTAGAAACTACACCACCAATGGTATTGGATAATATATTGATACCGCTGCCGGCAGTTATTAAACCCTGGCTACCACCACTCGTACTAATAAAAGTATTAAATATAAGCAGGGAAGTAACCTGCTTGTTTAAGTCATTTTTATCTTCTCTAAATTGAGCAAGTCGCTTTAGTACAAGGTAATCATTAATAGGGCTGCCAGCAGGTAATTGAAACTCAAAATCAATGGCTGGCTTTAACAGGGTTTCGGTTAAATGGGCTATTACTTTTAAATCTGCCCGTTGTTTAACCGTACTGGATAGATTGCTAAAATCTACCTTGGTAGCAAGGTATTCTGCTTGTATATCAATCATTGCTTTAAACGGATCGCCGCTCCAAACAAGGGTACCACTGTTTACTGTAAAATATTTTTTTAAAAAAGTTTGAAAGTTAAAAGTGTATTCTCCTTTGGTAATTTCGTAGCGGCCATATATACTCAATTCCTCTTTGTTACCTACCCTTATTTTTAGCAAACCGTTTCCTTCACCTTTTATTATATCACCGGTTACTTCATCTAATATTACATCTACCTTACAAGATGGATTGGCTGTAATTTCCATATTTACAATAATATTGGTAGATAACTTTGTTTTAAAATTATCCTCCATTTTATCGCCAAATTGTATATAATCTATATAATCTATTGTGCCATTTTCAATACTATTACCGCTTAAAATATAAATATGGCTGCTATCGAGCCTGCTTGGTTCGCCACTTATATCCATCAGCATATTATCTTCTTTACCGGTAAGCAGTAGCCTTGCCTTACCAACTACTTTTCCATAAAAACGGCTATTATCTTTTTTGGTAGTATTTAAAACCAATAATTTATTGGTTTCAAATAAAATATTATCAAACTCAATATTGCTAAAAAACTGGTGGTACATTTTACCACTCAATTGAGCACTATTATTGAGTGTATCTTTAAGCTCCATTTTACCAAAATCTATCTCATCCGGATTAAATACAATGCTTTCATTTTTTAATTTATACCTGCATTGGGTAAAATTTACAATAAGCGACGCCTCATTGATATTGGCTGTACCAGTAAGTAATAAGTGTTTTGTGTTGCCGGATAATACCAAATCATTTGTATTTGCCGTACCTTTTATATCGCTGAAAATGCTGTTAAGATAATTGTTAAGGATAGAAATATTAAATTTACTTGACTTTAGTGCAAGCCTTGTTTGGTTTACGGTACTATCCTTAAAATTAATTAAGCCATCAATATCTAACTGATTTTCCTTATTTACTGAAGTGGCTTTAATAGCCAATATAGATTTTGCTACATCATAAGAGCCTTGGGCATTAAACAAGCCTATTGAATCATTATCTACTCTAAACTCTTCTATGTAGGTATCGTAATCAATAAATGGTTTTGCAAAAGGATCTGTTATTCGTACAGTGCCGCTCAGTTTACCTTCAAGGTTTGGCTGGCTGGTAACAATTGAAACAAAATCATCTATACTTACCTTGGTTAATTGCACTACAATATCGTGGCTGTTACCGGTTGATGAGGGCTCCGTACTTATCACAATTTGTTGAAGCCCCTGTACAAATTTTACATCGCTTGCACTTACCTGCGATTTGCTCATGGATACTTCACCATCTTTTTCTAATTCCCATTTTTTATCGTTGATTATAAAGGAGGAAGGAAAGAAATGTACATTAAATCCATCGCTCATGGTACGTACCCTTGCATTAATAGCAGCATCACCCAACGTTTTACTGGCACTCGTATTAATACTGATATCAGAAACATCATTGAGCGATTTAATTACCAGTTTTGTAGCAGGTAAATGAAAACTGTCGCTAATGGTAATTTCATCTACATCAATGCTGGTTACAAGTGTATCGAGCCCGCCACTTGCCAGTAAACGAACGTTGTTAAAAACTACAGCATCGTAACTAAACACAGGTATATTGGCATCCATTACAAGTTGGTTATTTTTTAACCCAAGGTTGCCGCTAAATTTACTGAAATCGAAGCCTTTTAATTTTTTATCGAGTAATTGTACATAAGCATCTACTTCCTTTGTATTTATCTCAAAAGAAAACTCCTGATCGTTAATGTTGTATGATGGCTTGGTTATGTAAGCTGGATAATAGCGGCTTAAAAACACCTTAAACGCATCTGGCAGTTCCATTATTTTAAACCTGCCTTTTATAGCCGCATCCAACTCATTTGTTGTAAGGGAAAGATATTTTTTATCGTCAATAATTTGTGATTGAAGGGTGAGTGAATCAAATGACAATGGTATGCCATTGTGCAATAAACGTGCATTGGTAATATTTGCCATACCCAAAAAATCATCAATATTACTACCCTGAAACCTTAGGTTGAAATGACCACTTAACATAAAACTATCAAGTGATAATTGTAGTTTTTTAAAATCTGCTTTGGCAAGGTCAGCATCAAAATAAAATTGCGGTTCTGCAGTATTAAGGTCAATGGTTCCTTCAAGATTATCTATTGTAAGATTAGGATCGTTGATACTGACAAACCCCTTAAACAATCGTTTTTTAAAATCGCCTTTTATTGTAATATTCTGATATGGATAACCTGCGTAAGCTACACTTTGTATGTTACCATCAAAATTGGCATCTATATTTTTAGGAGAAAATCCGCTACCTTTTACTTTTCCGTTAAAAGTAATGGCACCTAGTTTTGCTTCGTTTACCAACTGCCCTAGCAAAAACCCCTGTGTAGAAATTTTACCGGAATACAACGGAGGCCGATTGGCAGGCAATTTCAGGTTAATATCGCCGGTAACGCTTCCTAAACTGGTATTGATATTGCCGTAAGCCACAAAATCGTTGATAAACCCGGTAAAATTGCCTTTATAATTGATATTACCAAGCTTAGGCAGCATTACCTGTTTTACATCTTTTAAGCCTGGTATAATACCTGCTAAATCGGTATAGTTTGTTTGTAAATTCCTTGCAGAAAAGTCTATAAAAGTATTGTCAATATCGGGCAAGCCCCTTATCATAATATCACCATCTACAGTAGTAGCACCACTTTTAAGCAACATTTTTTTTGCAGACAAATTATCAACAATACCTTTTACCAAACCCTGTACTTTAATCTGTCTTTTCCAGTTTTTTAATTCTGGGGCAAAATATGCAAGATCGTCTGTGTTAATTTCGCTGTTAATAAAATTACCCTCTAAGCTTACTTTGTGCAAAAAATCTCCCATAT
>JBBQTZ010000174.1:0-10080 GCA_038234405.1 Chitinophagales bacterium | reverse complement strand
AACAAACCATGACTTGTCGCCTAAATGCTGTGCCAAAAACCATTTCTCTATCAACCTTGCACTTCTGCCGTTGCCATCATTCCACGGGTGTACTTTTACAAAAACTACATGTATCATGGCGGCAAAAAAGAAAACTTCTTGTATGTTTAGTTTCCAGTTCAACAGCAATTTAATATCGCTATAAAATTTTTCCATTTCAGTTTCCACTTCATAAGGCGAAGCCGCTATGTACTCTATCTTACCATCGGGTGTGCTTACATACATGTTGTGTATACGCAACTTGCCCTGCTGCTGTATGGCAACAATGTGTTTGCTTAATATCTTATGTGCTTTGCTGATGTTGGCTTTGTTGAGCTCATTGGTTGTAGCAAAGCTGTAGGCACAATACAGGTCATCAATCTTTTTAGTGTAATCGGGTAAAAACTCAATGCCGAATTTTTTATGCTTGATATAACTGTCCAACTCAATATTTTCTCCTTCTATCTTGCTTGAAAAAACCGATGCTACTGAGGTATAAAAACTAAATGTGTCCGTTGATATCTCAGCATCTTTCAGTTGCTCAAATTTTTCAGCTAATTTTTTATCCACCTGCCTGCAATACTGCTCCAATAGTTGGGTGGGGATTATTTGAAGATTTATTTTTTCCATTTTAAATTTTCTTCGGTGAATTTCTTTTGCTATTGTATGAATTTCAGTTATACTTTCATTTTATCTTTTTATTGACTAATTTATTTATTTTTCTTAAAACAACCATTTGCTATATTTCTTCCATTTTATTTTTACTTACTCAAAATTTCCATACAGGCGCAGGGCTTATGCCCTGTGGCGTGTTCTTACTAATTTTTATTCATCACAAATTATTCTATAAAACAATACCCAACTGTTCACAGAGTTGTAACAAGGTAAATCAGGGCTGAAGCCATACTCCTGTTGAGATATTATATTAAGCGAGGGATAAATTAATGAGTTGTTATTTTTCGCATTATTATTAAATTTACAAGGGCCGGTAGCCATCACCTGAAAATAATATCCAAATCATAAAAAAAATTATTTTTTATGGGCAGGAATATTGGGCTAGCAAAGTGCGCTACATCCCGATTTTCTTACTCAGGTACTTGTTTAAAATAACCCAGAAATGTAATCACAGGAGGAATTTCAAACTTTACAAAAAAAATTAACTACACGCAAATTTTACCATGTTCCATCAGATCCAGGATCGCCAATACTAAATTCACCTGAATCTTCAGACAGATCTGCTACGCCGGGAATACTACGGATTTTTTTTGCAGCACTATCCGTTGCTGTACCGGTAATACTACCTATTTCTTCGAGCACATTTGTCACATCAAATCCAAGTGCTGTAATATCTTTTTTTACAGCACTAATTGAACGTTCGCCGGATACAGTAATGATCCACTTTTTTTTGGCTACCATAATTAAGTTTATTTTTTATAAAGTACCCGCTGTAATACATTACAACGGGTACTGTAAAGTTATACCATTTTAACCCGGATTTTGCAGATGAAATCTATTACAGGTTCCAACTGCTGCACTGGATTAAATCTGAGGTGCCTGTACAAGGCCTGCTCCAACCCTTGATGAAGGAAAAGGCAAAGGCTTGGCTGTAGCTATTAACTTCCGCCAAAGGTTCATACCTCTCAGGTTAGGACTTGTTTCTGCCCACAAAGCAGCACAGCCGGCTACATGAGGCGTTGCCATGCTGGTGCCACTGATAGTGTTATAACGTTGCGGCATTGGCCAGGAAGAAAACACACCTACACCTGGCCCTGAAATTTCAACTTTACCAAAATTGGAAAAATTTGCCTTACGCAGGTTTTGATCAAGCGCAGCAACAGACATAATTGTTGGTGAATTAGCTGGTGCTCCAGTTGCAGCATTATTATTTCCAGCGGCGGCAATAATAAGGCAACCATTATTTAATGCGGCCTGACCAGCAGCAGTGTAGGCAGCCTGCACCGGTGTTTGTGCACCTAGCGACATTGATATTACCTGGCAACGGTTTGCAATTGCCCAGTTCATTCCTGCCAGTACTGAAGCGGTAGAACCTGAACCGGTATTACTTAAAACTTTTCCTGCAAAAATACTTGCCCTCCAGCCGATGCCATATCTCTGAATAACTCCGGGAGGAACTTTGGTACCACATGCAGTACCTATGCAGTGCGTGCCGTGGCCATTGCCATCCATTACAGGTTGCCCTGCAATAAAGGTTTGAGAAATAACCGGACGACCCGCAAAATCGGGATGGGTAAGAAACATACCTGTATCTAAAACGGCTACTTTAATACCAAAGCCGCTTCGGGGGCTTGTAGGAACCCTGCAGGCTGTTAACCCCCATGTATTCCCAAAAACCAAGGTATCTGATTCATCTGTTTGATCGTCTTCCTTATCGCCAAGTCCTATTTCTTTTGAAATTACCTCTGTTGCTTTAAGAAAGCCACGCAGAAATTCAGCAGAGTCGCCGGAAGCAAACGCAAAATATTCGGGTTCAATAATTGAAATAGCGCTATCGGCAGCTAACTCCATGTTTATGCCCATACTGCGTTCTTTTGCAGCACCCCCACCAATTACAGCACAGCCAATTTCATCAAAATATAAACCGTCTGCATCTCCAAGACTTTCCAGTTCCACAGCTTTCGTTGTAAAATCTCTTGAGTCTGCCATACGCATTCCCTGCGCACTAAATGTTTCAAGGGCTTTTTGTCCCGCTGCTTCTTTTAACGTTACAATAAAGCGTCCGGTTTCAAAGTTGCTGTTGCCACTTGCAGCCGCAGCAATAATCAGTTCATCAATAGAAGATGAAACATGAGCATTTTCATTTTTAGTACCACTTGGTTTTTTCGGTACTGCTTTTCTAGATTTTGCCATCGTTTTAAATTTAAATTGTGAATAATAAATTCTCTTTTTACAGAGAAGTTTGTGATTAATAAAAAGAAAATCATAAAAAAATTCATTTGCTATACTTTATAAACTACAGTTCAGGTTGTTGTTGATAAAAGGCAACAGGCGTTTTGATACCTCCATATTTGAAAAATTAATTTGTTAACTACATCGCAATAACCTTTAAGATTTTATAATTTATTATTTGTAGCATCACCATCTCCCCGAGCTTTTTTTTAGTAAGGGATGTTTTTTTACTTTAAAACAACATTTCGTCAAAAAACCGCAACATCCTTTGCTATTGGCACAAAGTCACAGAAAGTGATGTTGCGGGGAAGAAGTAATATTTAATTACAAAAATGCAAGCTCCTTTACAAACGCACATAATCTTCTAAAGACATATTGTGGCGAAGTGGGGAAAGCGGCAGCACAAATTGTACTACTACAATCCATAGTTTTTCTTTATAAAAATTAAAGTAAAAGAAGGATAGGCTTTGTAAATGGCGGCTAAAAACAACTGTTGCTTTACAACTAACCACTTACAGGTATCCTTACTTTGTAGCGTTGTCTATACTCGTAGTTTCATAACCAAAAATCATGCGCAGGTTTCCTTTGTTAGGGCTGTTCCATGTACGGACAGGACTATCGTTGCCTGATACCCGCAGCGAAAAACAAGTACTCCAAAACAAATAGCGAAGGTCCTCGTTTCCAAAAGCCATTCTGTTGGAGAATGCCCAATCCCTGCTGTCCCATACACTTCCTAAAGGTGCCTGAAATACGCCATTGGCATCCATGTCTCCGTGGCCGGAATGATAAAAAACCCTGCAAGCATCCATGCCATAGGTATCTTGCCAGTTATCGTACTGCTCTTCATAGGCCCAAACGCCTACCTGCGAATCTTTAAACCAATAATTAGCAGCCTTACCCGGAAACGATGTTGGGTAGTCAAGAAATCCCTGGGCATCTTCGTGTGTTAACGAAAGCCCGCTGGCACTGGTAAAATTCTCTAGGCTGTTGGCACCATAGTAATCATTTGAGCCGCCAACTACTGCGGCCTTTACATTTTTTTTGGCACTTTTAGCAACCCTTGCCTTTGGAAAAGGGTCACTTTTAACCATTCTTATATACTTCATTCTGCAAGTTTTATTTGCCTACTCTTTGATCGGGTTGTCGGCTTATCCCGTTGCCTTGTGGTTTAGTTGGTAAGTATATTTTATGGTCTGTTTTTCTTCGTCAACAGTATTCCAAAATACACATTTTTTTTAAAATATTTAAAAAAATTTGCAGCCTGATTAAAAAGAAAAACTTGTTATGTAAATGCCATTTGTATGCTACATACTGGCCACGATAAAAAATTTATCCCAACAACAACGATAAAAAATTTACCTTAAAATCTGTTAGTGTATTTTCTCCAAAAAAATTAGTGCCGTGGCAGGTTTTGGTGATGCCGGTTTCTTCTTTTGTATTTCTTTTCCAACTGTCAAATTATACCAATGATGATAGACTACTGTGTTTTCGTTTGCCTTCAATTTAAATTTGCTTAACAAAGTTTTGTTCATAGAAATAATACAATTTTTTTGCCTGCTAGTAAATGGCATCTTTGCCTTTATTAAAGTTCCCTACATGCTCAATGCATATTCCAAAATTGTTTGCACCTTTAATGCCAGCCGGAACGGTATTTACATTTCTGCATACCATTATTTTTCCATCCAGGGAGGTGGTAATGATTTGTGCTATTTCTGTAAAGCCTCTTTCTTTTTGCGAATTTTCTATACTGGTACACAGTTTAAAATGGTTGGTTCCATCAAAAGTTTTATAATTGGATATAAAAGTATGCTGCTGCTGCACCAGGTTTATTTTGCGGTTATTACCTGCATATCCAGTAAGGTTGCAAATTCATTTTGATTTACAGGATAAATTTCCCAATTGCTTTCATGCTGTTGATTTTTGTTTTTGGTTTAGTGAAATGGTTAAATGCTCTTTAATTTTCAGCTACCTCTAATACACAAAGTGTGCAGCAGCCGGGGAAGTTGCGCATTATAAAGCAACATTTATTTACAAAAATGCACGTCCTTGTCTTTTAGCACTGCTACAAACCCATCTTTAATTAGGTTGGTAGATTATAGGTATGGCTGTGGACGGTAGCGCAAAGTTTAGCTTTGGTTCCGGCTACACGCTTTGTTGCACCACGCTTCGTTCCTGGGCTTTCCCCGTCCGAATAGCTTCAGCCGGGCGGGCGCATCTATCCGGCAGCTTATGGACGGTGGATGTTTATGTTGCTATTATAAGGTAGGAAGGATTTCTGGAGTAATAGGCTATTAGCGAAGTAGTTCAACTTCTAATGGCTTACTGTTTTTTATTTCTTTCCTCCATCATTGCTTTTGGTATACATTCTCTTCATTCACCATTTTTTATAAACGACTGCTCCAGTATCTTTAGCTATTCTATCAGCAAGTAACTTACAATATTTATAAGACATACCATAGCGTTAGCGCAAATTTATGACCCAGGGTTTTATTCTATTTTGTTACAGGTTTTATAAGTTGCATTTTCGGTTCGGTTTGGCTGATTACAACAAATGGATAGTTTACCACACAGGCCCACGACTACAGCAATTTGTTAGGTTATTGCTAATTTTTGTTTATCGGAAATTATCCTATAAAAACAATACCGGCGGTAGACGGAGTAGTAACTTGGAGACCTAAAGGCTAGAGCCTTACACCTGTTGAGAAAAACGGATAATTATTCACATGCGGTGCTTATAATGTTGGCTAGATTATCAGGCTAGCTGGTTAGCGCCTGTTAAAATAAGGCTTAGTCGAAACAGCGGTAGTCGTGACATTACTTACATTTGATTATTTATTTAATGTAAAAATAATTATGGAACTTATTTGAAATTGAATCTGGCTAAAAACTAAACTGCTTAATTTTATACAAATAAAAACCGATGAAATTCAATACCCTGCTTATTTACCTCATTCTTATTATCGTAGTAGAATCCTGTTCACCCACTTCAAATCCAGAACTTTTTAATGCTAAACCTGAAGTGGTTTTAAAAAATTTCAGGTCCTGGTGGGAGTATCATTCATTAAATATAAATCTATCAAAAAACTACACTGCCCTTGATGCATCCTCAAAAGTTATTGGTCACGAACTCTTTCTTCAAATGCTTGCTACAGGAAACTATGTTGCTTTCCGGCTGAATACACCTGATTTATTGTTTAAATATAAATTGTATGAATTAAGCCCGAAGGCCGATAATGAAATAAGAACGCAGGTAATACAATTTGGTGAAGCAGGCTATCGTAAATTTAAAATGGAAGGAACGAGCATACCAGATTTTAATTTTACTGATTTAAATGGTAAAGTTTATAACAAAGAAAATACGAAAGGAAAGATAATTGTAATAAAATGCTGGTTTGTGAATTGCCAGAAATGTGTTGAAGAAATGCCGGCTCTTAACAAACTAGTGAAAGAATTTAGTAACCGGACCGACATAGTTTTTATAAGTTTAGCTTTTGATTCAAAAGAAAAGTTAGCAAAATTTTTAACCAACACTACATTCGATTATGCGGTAATACCAGTTTCGCAAAATTACCTCGAAGAAAAATTAAAGGTTACAGAATATCCTACCCATTTTATACTTAACAGAGGAGGTAAAATTAAAATAGTAGTTACCGATTACCATGATATGATTTATGCTTTAAAATATGAGCTTTCAGAATAAATCAGTGATTTTTTAAAAAAACTTTGTTAATAAGAATTGCCCGATTTGGCGGCTTTTGTTTGAATTTACCCTGGAATGGCAAACAATGTTACTTTAATACAACCGTTTTTTTTTATCTTGAACAACAATTATTTAAAATATTAAACCAATTAGTCTAAAATGAAAAACAATTTAATTATCGTATTTTTTTTAGGCACATTTTTTCTTGCCTGCCAATCAAAACAAGCGTCTTTTAACCCAAAATTTACGCTGTCTGCAGCCGAAAAAATAAAATTCAATTCATTTGTAGACTGTAATATGGCCGAGGCGTGGGTAGGCGATACTTTTAGGATTTTCCCTGGCAAATACGGCGAAGACCCTGTGTGGGGATATTCTTTAAATCTAAAATATTCCGATGGCAAAAATGCCCATGAAGTATTTAATAATACGGCTAAGGATTTTTTCGATCCCATCATGCCCAAAAACGTTGCTCCAACCGAGAATGGGCTTCACGGTGCAGTTTGGTTCGAAACTGTTTACCAGGATATAAAAGACAAATCTGGTAAAACCCTGTACGGTATTTATCACAACGAAAACTATCCCGAAACTTTTCCTTTCGATGAAAAAACAGGTAAAGGCTATAAAAATAAAAATTGGCCGCAAGGCCTCACCGGTCCGCAAAGCCCGGCTGCTGTTTGTAGAATAGGCATCATGAAATCAACAAATGGAGGAAAAAGTTGGGACAACAAAGGAATTTTCATTGAAGATCTTGACCCAAGGATGATACTGAAACCACATAATACATCCAATACTTTCGCAGGCGGGGTTGGAGACCCTTCAGCCGTTGCAAGTGGCGAATATTTGTATTTATTTTATGGTGAATATGGCTATCCCGGTGTTTACAACGAAAAGAATTATAGTGGAGATGTAGAGTGGAAAGGTCAATGCATAAGTGTGGCCCGAATAGCGCTAAGCGATTTAGACAATCCTGTTGACAAAGCCAAAAGATGGGATGGTAAAGGTTTCAACGCTCCTTACAATAGTTTTGGAAAACCCGTTGCATCCTTACAAATACCAAGAGAAAAGTACGGCGGGCCGGCTTCATCTCCTGGTGGCGGTTTTCATTGGGGGCCATCAGTAAGCTGGAATTCGTACCTTAATTGTTGGGTAATGATGATGGGAAAAGTGGTGGGCAAATCATGGATTGGCAGCCAGGTATATATTTCCTTTAATAAAAACATCGATTTAACCGAAGGAGCCAATAGCCAGGATTGGACTAAACCTCAACTTTTTTTTGAAAAACCTGGTTATATATTATGGTACCCTTCTTTACAACCTACTGATAGTGAAGAAGACATTAAAGAAAAACGTACCTGCCTGAAGCTGGGAAAAAAAGCCCGCTTTTTTGTAAAAAGAATTAAACCCGGCGACGATGAGTATGCATCAGAACATATTGTGGAATTCGAAAAATAGGTTGTTTTCGTGCATCTCTATATAACGTTGCCTGGAATCTCAAAAATTTTAGAGTCTGAGTTTCGTGATGGGAGACGTTGTTGAAAAAAAGTAGTTCAGCTACTTAATCCGAAGTTTTATTGTCAGAAAATCAATCTTAATTGGTTACAGTATAAAAAGTAATTTTCTTTTTTGTTGAGCCAACAATACAGGAAATTGAATACATTAAGCCGAAGGTCTCCCCACCTGTTACCTCTTTGTCACTAACCCTTTACTCAAAAGTAAAATATGCAGTAACCGCTTTTCCTTACTCATATAATAAACGGTACTACTTTGCTTCCAATGCCATCGTTCAGTTACAAAACCTGCTGTGTTACAGGATTTTAATGCCCGCCTGAATGGCTTATGGGGCAGACAGGTAGTTGAGCTTTTGAGTTTAAATTAAGTTACTGTAAAGCAATACCGGATACTTTTCTGTTTTCCAAAATTTAAACCGGTGATGACTGCTACTCTTTTTGCCTTCTGCTTCAAAAAAGGTTAAGCATATAGTACCGGCGGCTATTTGTTGGAGTATTTATTAGCATTGATTTAAAACCTGAAACCCTTTTGAATTTACAGTGTACTCATTTCATTGAAGTAGTGACGATTGGCTACAGGTTGGGAAACCTGCGCCTATTGCGGCTAAAAAATTTATCTTCCCTAACTCCCAACCATCCCATTTATAAATGTTTCTACAAAATCCATTATGCGTTTCAGTATCCTTTCGCCCAAAGTCTTTCTTTGTAATAATCCTGGTTTTTCTCCCACTATTAATTCTAACACTTCGTCTCTTAATGGTTGTCGTTCGGCAAACAAATAATCCTCAATTAGCTTTTCTGTCTTTTCGGCAGATAGATTTTCTTCCGTTACCAGTGTAAAAAATGCTTTCTGTTGTTCGTCGCTCCAGTATTTTTCAAAAGCTGTCTCAATGTTTTCAGTGTCGTCAATTACAGGCAAATTCTCCTGAATGAATTTTTCAATTAATTCCCGCTTACTACGCAAGGTTGTTTCAGTGGTTAACAGGTTGAATATTTCCTGTTCTGCTTTTGTGGTGTCTTTCTGTGCTTTCGATTTCAGTTTGATTAATAGTTGAATGATGTACGCAACATTAATTTCATCACGGTGTATCAACTCCAATTCAAAATCAACATCTTCTAAAATGGAAACTTTTTCTTTTTGATGATCGCTTTTTACTTTGTCGTATAAATCAAGATACTTGCTTTTGTAGTCTTCAAATTGCTGTTCTGTCATTTTTAGATCAGCCCATTTAAAATCGGAAAAGGCAGATAGAATATTTTTTATCCTCATTAAATCCCTGAATGCCTTTATAAATTCCAGCTCATCATCTTCGGTTTCCAGCTCATTTACACTGTTGGCAGTTGGTGTTATTTCCAATAGCTTTTCAAACGCTTCATCAAACTTAGCGGTATAATCTTCATAAGGTTTCATTACAATAACCTCAATAGCTTCTTTGTTGCTGAACAGCGTAATAGCCTCATCCGTACGGTTTTTAAGATTGCGGAATGCTACTATATTTCCCTGGCTTTTTTGTTCGTTTAAAATTCTGTTTGTTCTGCTGTAAGCTTGTATTAATCCATGGTATCTCAGGTTCTTGTCAACATACATAGTGTTCAATGCAGGGCTGTCAAAACCAGTAAGAAACATATTTACCACCACCAAAATATCAATTTTTCGTTCTTTTACTTTCTTTGATATGTCGTTGTAATAGTTATAAAAACTTTGACTGTCTTTGGTGGTAAAATTATCTCCAAATAATTGGTTGTAATCGCCAATAAACTCTTCGAGCTTTTCACGGCTGTGAACGTTTATTTTATATCCGGCAATTGGTTCTGCCACCATATTTAAATCTACGTTATCAAAATCCGTTTCAAAATTGATAAAGCCGTTTGCATCTGCATCATCTTCGTTTGCACCATAACTGAAAATGGTTGCAATATTAAGATTGTGTAAACCTGCTGCTTTTT
>JBBQTZ010000173.1:0-10128 GCA_038234405.1 Chitinophagales bacterium | reverse complement strand
ACCGGTTGGATTAACCAGGCTGCGACTACAAACCAGGCTGCAGGTGCTGCTGCTACTTTCAGAGGTGGTAACTTCAATGGTGGTGCTGCGGAGCTGAGTGTATCGGATCGCACAAATGCCGCAAACAATATAGCCAGTCGTATAGCAGGTTCTGGTGGCCGTGGTGTAAGAAGAAGTTTCAACTAATCCGTTCATCTTTATCAAACAACATTTATGAAAATAACAAACGTAAATGTGCTGAAGTCAGGATGGATAGTCATCACTATTTTTTATTCATCGCTGCTTTTAGCACAGCCATATTCTGGCGGTAGCAATAGTGGAGCCAACATTGGTAACACGGTAGCAGTTAACTGCGTTGTTAGTCGCTACTTTGGTGGCAACAATGCGGGCAGTGTTGCCTTTAATACCAACTTGCTCAATTGCACTACTACCCGGTTTTCAGGAGACGCAGGGGCAGGTAACACCGTATTTGCTACAGCTAATTCAGATTGTTCAACAGTTCGTTTTTCAGGAGATGCTGAGGATGGTAGTGGAAATAGCAAAACTGCTAATTTTGATTGCACACCGCTACGTTTTTTTGGTGATACAAGTGATGGGGCAATTGCATCGGCAACTAACCTGCTTAACTGCACCAACGAGCGCTTTTCTGGCGATACTGCCGACGGATTTGCCTCAGCAAAATTTTTGTTGATACAGAATTTTTTGGGTGAGGATACAAGTGCCATTATAGTATGTACCAATGATGGCTTTAATTTGCTCAATTTGTACAGCACGCCCGCCCATTTAATCTATAATTGGAATTCGCCCACACCAACCGCTGCAGGGCTTGGCACCTATAGGTTGATAGCCACCAACCAATCTGGTTGTGTAGATACAGCACTTGCTTTAATAAAGCAAGATATTGTACTGTGGAATGGAGCAATAAGTAATAACTGGCATACAGCAGCCAACTGGAATAGTGGAAAAATACCTACAGAGCTATCGCATGTAATTATACCTGGCGGCACTGCCAACCCTTGTCAAATTGCTGATGGAGATGCAACAGCAGCAAGCATTCAGGCAAGGAGTAGCGGAAGTTTCACTATCATTAACAATAAAAAATTGGTGGTATCGGGTACTTGTATTGCTTTACCAACAGGGCAATAAATATAGTTTTAATTGCTATATAAGGGCAAGCAGTGTTTACGAATTTTTTTTACCCGGATTTTGTATTTGAATGTCTTTTACAGCTTTCAAAAGCAAAAGCCGGGTTAAATTTTTGCAATCATTTTTTTATACGGAGTTTTTAGGAAGCTTTTTATTAGCTTTAGTAAAGGTTACCTAAGGTGCATTTAAAATTGACGCAGTGGCTGTTGGTTGGTGAGGACAACTTCCACGGCCGGGCCTCACTTATTGTACCCATCGACTAAAATCGGGAGCAACAAATTAAAATGCACCTGTTACTTGTTATGATAAAAGCACTATAGCTTTTTTACTTAACTTTACAATTATCAAATAAGCCCCAACTATATGATCACCGCTACAAATATTGCATTTACTATTTTAATTAAAATAAATGGACGACAAAGAGAATTTAATTTTCGTAAACGTCCGGATGCGAATTATGACACTGATACCAACGATGAACATGGTAACAGGTATATTTTTAGAATGGAAAAAACCAATGACACCTGGAAAATAGTTGGCAAATTGTTACCAGCATGGCTATTAGAAAGTGAAGCATTGGTTAATGAAGCTTTAGTAAAAAATGGCTAACTGCTTACTGCATAGCATTCAAAAGTGTACCATTTGAAATAACCTTCAACTACAAATTAAACTATTTAACCTTTAGCCTTCAAGGCTTTTAAAACATATATTGGCTAAAGTTACATTCAACCTTTTTTGCTGCTATTAATAACGGCTTGCTCTAATGCCGATATAAAAATAACTGTAGAGTATACTTATAATTGGGTGCATTTCAAATTGCAGGTCCTTATTTCGGTCGGTGGGCACACACAACCGAGGCTTGGGCGTGGATGGTGTTCTTACCGAAAACTAAGTGCTGCTACAATTTTAAATGCACCCTACAATTGTTACAGGGTTTTACCCATTACAACAACATCAACTGAAAAAAAGGGCTGATAAGCAGCATATAAAAAAGGCAATCAAAATAGATTGCCTTTTTACATTTATTGATATCGTATACTGTTGTGGTTGTTGGTTTTACACTACTACCAACTCATAAAAATCTGCCGGCTGCAAATATTTTTTTGCCAGTTGCTGCAACTCTTCAGCCGAGATAGTTTTAATGGTTTGTATGCTATCGTAGAAATAAGATGCATCTAAATTATTAAGTACAATGTTTTTCCACCGGCCAATAATTTGAAAGGGACCATCGAGATCGCCAAGAATTATACCAATCATATAATTGCGCACCAGTAGCAATTCTTCGTCGTCTATTAATACATCCTGCAACAATTTCATTTCTTTATACACTTCAGCTATAGTTGCTTCACATACATCCTTACCAGCTTCTGTACTAATCATCCAGGCAGTAGCGCCTATATGATTTTGCACATAGCTATGTATGCCATAAGTATATCCTTTATCTTCCCTTATATTACTCATTAACCTGCTGCCAAAAAACCCACCAAACACCGTATTTAATACCATTACTTTTTGAAAGTCGGGATGGTGCCGGTTGGGAAATGGTATTGCTATGCGAATAGCGCCCTGCACACCAGCAGTATCGTTGATGATGTTGCTTTTTTTAGGTTCACTGCTATATACAGGTTTCTGTTGGCAAATTTCAAGCAGCGCATGGCTTTTTAAAGTAAGTTGTCCAAAATTTTTATTTAATTGTTCGTAAATATCGGCGGGTAATTTTCCCGCTACAAATATTACACAATGGCCATTTAAATAATACTCTTTAAAATGCTGCTTTAATACATCGGTATTAAGCGCATCATAGTCTGCAGCAACGGTATATTTTCCATACGGATGTTTTTCGCCATATAATGTAGCATCAATAAGGCGGTTGGCAACAAAATCGTTTTTGGTTAAATTTACCGATAGCTTTTGCTTACTGTTTTGTATAAATGTGGCCAATTCTTCTTCACTAAAAACAGCGTCGGTGATCATTTCGTTTATCACCGGAAGCAATACCGGCAAGTGTTTGGTAAGCGTATGAAGAGAGATATTGGCGGTTTCGTGGTGGCAGGTTCTATTGCAATAAGCACCATAAAAATCAAAATGTTCATTTATTTGAAAGGCGGATTTGGTGCTGGTACCATTCTTTAATAAATAATTAGTGGCTGCGGCAACCATATTTTGGTTTTCAAAGCTATTGCCGGCAAAAAATACACATTCCATTTGCAATACATCTTCTGCGCCAGCATTAATAGCATACACTTCTACCCCATTGCTGAGTACGTATTTATCATAGTTTTTTAGTTGCAGGTCAAATTCTATTGCATCTTTTATTAGGGGAGACTGGGTTCTGTTGAGCATTATATTTTAAATATCTTTTTTAAGATGAAAGATTAATTGGTAGTGTTGAATGGTTAGAGTTAATAATTATTTTAAGACTATCCTCATTTATTTACTGGTAAACAATACTCTATAAAAGTTTTAGTTGACTTATACTGTGAGGTAAAATTCCCGAAATAATGATGCCAATAGTGGGTTTCATTTGCTGAATAAACTTTGCAGAAAACTGATTCTATTATCAATATTATGCTCCTTATACTGCAAAGCAACCACTACTTACAAAAATTGATTACAAAATAAAGTTGATATGGTTTGGCAGGTGTTTTTGTGTATTATAATCTGATTTATTAACCATCCTTTTATCAAGCTTAATATTTAATTGTTTGCAATATAGTACAGGGTGCTACAGTTGTTGTTGTCAAAAACTACTTTACTTTCTGCAATAAGTTCGGCTGCTGTTATAGTCTGGTATCTTTCCAGTTCTGTATTCATCAGTTCGGCATCTCCCAGCAGTTCGTACATGGCAAGGCTTGTGGCACGGTTCATTACACTCATGTCTTCAAAAGCCATCATGCTTTCTGTTTTATTTTTTACTTTTTGTAGTTCATTTTCTGTTATACCATCTGCCAATAGTATTTCTATTTCTTTTAGTATAGCGGCTTCAGCCATTTCCATATCTACACCCTGTATTAATTTGCCTTCTATTACCAGCAATCCGGCATCGGTGCTGCCATAGTGAGAGCAGTCTATATTACTAAACAGTTTTTGTTCTTTTACCAATGCCTGAAACAGGCGGGAAGATCCGCCACCGCCCAATATTTCGGTAATAAGATCGCAAACATAATACCTTGCATCCAGCCTTGGGTATATATGCCAGGTTTTGTACAAGGCATTTAGTGGCACTTTTGCTTTTACCTCCATCTTTCTTTCGGCTGTTTGTACTGGCTCCTGTGGTATATTTCTTTCATATTTAATACCGGCAGGTATGGGTGCAAACCATTTTTCTGCCAGTGTTTTTACCTGTGCCATGGTTACATTACCCGCTACTACCAATATGGCATTGGCAGGTGTATAGTGTTTTGTAAAAAAGTCTTTTACATCCTGCAAGGTCACCTCTTCTACATGCTTTAGCTCCTTACCAATTGTTTGCCAGCGGTAAGGATGTGTGGTATAGGCAAGCTCCCGTATTAATTTACTTACATCACCGTAAGGCTTATTAATGTAATGCTCTTTAAACTCTTCACAAACAACCTTACGTTGCACATCCAGGCTTTTTTCATCAAATGCCAGGCTTAGCATGCGGTCGCTCTCTAACCAAAAAGCTGTTTCTATATTTTCTGCTGGCAACTGACAGTAATAGTTGGTAAGATCGTTGGTAGTAAAAGCATTGTTTTCGCCACCTGCCATTTGCAGCGGCTCATCATAATCCGGAATATTAATACTACCACCAAACATAAGGTGCTCAAAAAGGTGAGCAAAGCCTGTTTTTGCAGGGTTTTCATCTTTGGCACCTACATCGTATATTACATTTACTACAGCCATGGGTGTGCTTTTGTCTTCATGCACTATCACTCTTAGTCCATTATTGAGTGTAAATCTGTCATATTGAATCATGCTGCAAAGTTAAGGGGTGAAAAAGAAAGAGGTTTGAAGATTTTGTGCAAAAAAAATTGTAATTCGCCCATACCTATAAAATACTTTTAGGCCTTATTTTTAATTCTATCAACTGGGCGTTTCTGCTAATAATCATTTTTATTTTTTGGTTAGTTGTTTGCAACTGGTTTTTGTATTGAATTATATTATTGCTAAAATTATTGCCAACGCCTAACAGTACATCACCTTCTTTTACACCGGCTTTTTCTGCAGGTGAACCTGGCATTATATCTTCTATTACCACACTTCCATTTACATAATACATTGCCATACCGGTATAGGCATAATCAAATGGTTCATTGTAATGGCTGTTGGGTAATAAGTGAATTTCTCTTTGCGGATAATTAATCACAAGATTAAATCGTCTTAACAAATCATTGCCAAGCAAACCGCCTACAAAGGGGTAAGATGTTACATTGTAGTCATCTTGAAATAAATAAGTAGGCACGTTTTTAAATTTATATTTACCAATTTGTACAAGCTTTACTACGGTAAGTTTCATTTGCAGTTTTCCACCCATACCCTCTGCCTGTGTAATAACTGGCTTTCGCTTGTTTAATAAAATACTACTATCGGTTGCAAAAGCTTCGCTAAGTAAAAAGCAAAGCCCTGCGCCGGTATCAAAATAAAAGTTAAAATCAATTGACCGCCTGTCTTTTATGTGCAAATTTTGAATTGGTAATGTTGTAAAGGCCGGTCTAAGCATCGTGCCGTTGCGTGGGTACTCCATTTCACCTGGTTTATATACTTCCATCTCGGTACTATCAAAATTAATTTTTACTATAAACCGTTTAAAAAAGCTGTAGCCAATAATGCCGTCAATTTTTTCGCCATAAACGCTGCTAAGTATATCATAATCATTTATGTGAAAATTAAGTTTATCAACTGTAAGGCCGGGAAAGTGTAATTCCTGGTTGTATAAAAATTTAACTTTTCTGGTGCTTCCCATTCCTGTGATGGTAGTATCAGAGGCCCGGGGATTCAATTTGTAATGGGCACAGGTGGAAGAGTCTAGCGAAATGCCGCCGCTACCTGTATCTAAAATAAAATTGAACGTATCTGTAATATTATTTAATAGCGCCTGCACTATCATAACGCCGCCACTGTATTGCTTATAAGTAAACTTTGTTATAAACTTTGCTTTAGGCTGAGGGGTAATTATTTCCTGCGATAAGGCAGCAATATATATAAAAGTAACAAATATAGTAAGTAGTAAATTTTTCATAAAAAACTGCAAGTTCTAACAAAGGAGTACGAATCTTTTAAAGATTATTATTGTATATAATCGATAAAATAAAGTTACCGGTATAAATACCGGTGGTAGATAAATATACAACCATATCAATGTATTTTTGTTGTAATTATTCAAACGGCATTATGCAATTACCAGATTTATACAAAAGGGCTCTTAATTTTGAAATGCTTTCTGTAGAGGAAGGCGTGTACTTATTTGAAAACGCTCCGCTTACTGAGTTGATGTTTGTGGCCAATGAACTTCGAAAAAAACAAGTACCGCATGGTAAAGTAACCTGGATCATTGATCGTAACCTTAATACTACCAATGTTTGTATTGCCAACTGTAAGTTTTGTAATTTTTACCGTGTACCGGGCCATCCCGAAGCATATATTACCGATATTGAAACGTACAAGAAGAAAATTGACGAAACCATTCGGTTTGGTGGTGAGCAATTGTTATTACAAGGAGGCCATCACCCGGATTTAGGCCTTAGCTTTTATGTAAATTTATTTAAAGAGTTAAAAAGCCTTTACCCGAATGTAAAGCTGCACACACTTGGCCCGCCAGAAGTAGCCCACATTACCAAACTGGAAAAAAGTACCCATAGGGAAGTATTATTGGCGCTAAAAGAAGCAGGACTGGATAGTTTGCCCGGACCCGGTGCCGAAATATTAACAGATAGGGTTAGGCGGCTCATCAGCAAGGGTAAATGTGGCAGCCAGGAGTGGTTAGATGTAATGCACGAAGCCCACAAACTTACTATTACCACTAGTGCCACTATGATGTTTGGCCATGTGGAAACTATTACAGAACGTTTTGAGCACCTGGTAAAATTAAGAGAAGTACAAAGCCGCAAACCTGCTGATGCAAAGGGTTTCATTGCTTTTATACCATGGACATTTCAGGACGTGGATACCCTGCTTGCCAAAATAAGAGGGGTACACAATTTAACAACAGCAGAAGAATACATCCGCATGATAGCGTTAAGCCGCATTATGTTAACCAATGTAAAAAACATTCAGGCAAGTTGGCTAACCGTTGGTAAAAAAACTGCTCAACTTTGCTTAAATGCAGGTGCCAACGATTTTGGTAGTATTATGATTGAAGAAAATGTAGTTAGTGCTGCAGGTGCACCACATCGCTTTACAAGCAAAGGTATTCAGGATGCTATAAGAGAAGCTGGCTTTGAGCCGCAGCTTAGAAACCAACAATACGAATTTAGAGCAATACCCGCTGTAATGGAAGAACAGGTAATTAATTATTAAAAAATTAATTATTAAAAAATTGATTATTAAAAAATCGCTTACTAAAAATTACATAACAAGTAAAAAAGGCTTTAGACATATCTAAAGCTTTTTTTAGAAATGACATTAAAAACCATTTTTGGTTACAGCATTTTAACAGTTTCATTTAATATTTTTACGCAAAAAAACATGACAGAAAACAGAGAACAGGTAAAGAAACAATTACACCGTTTTAGAATGGTAGGTATTGCAGAAGGTATTTCATTTTTAGTATTACTGCTTATTGCAATGCCACTTAAATACATTTTTAAAATTCCGGAGGCAGTAAAGTTTACAGGCTGGGTACATGGTGCATTATTTGTTGCTTATTTGTGGTTTGCTTTTGAAATTTTTGGTTTATTAAAAAAGAGCTTTATTTGGTTTATTAAAGCTGTAATAGCAGCATTTGTACCATTGGGTACTTTCCTTTTTGACAGGGAATTAAAAAAAGATGCAGCCTTGTTAGAGCAATCTTTGTAGCTTAATTTACACTTAAAAGCCATTTATAAAACTGTTGTATAAAATCTACAATAGAAAAATAAGCAGTAATACAATATTTGAGAAATAGCTGCGTTTTTAAATACAGTAAAATCCTATGAAATGAACATTTCAATTACAAAACACAAGGTTAATCCTATACTAAAATCAATAATGAATTTTTTTGCCAAAATGGCGAAATCAAAAGAAGAATACCCGGTAAAATATTATAAAAGGGGTAAACCTTATAACAAAGGAAGATTAATTTAAACGCTACAACTTAACCCTCAATTACATATAAGCCCTTACTTTGGTAAGGGCTTTTTAATGGCAATTTTTTACACCAGCTTTTGTTGCAGAGATTGTTATAAAATATTAAAAATCAATACAGGTAGGTGTTTCAGATAGTTTTAAGGCTTTGGTTATTGTTGATTTTTTTAAAGTAAGTAAATGTGCTGCTGCACTTTGCGGTTAAGCTATTGCCAACCATTTTGATTTTAACTGCAAAAGATAGGTACCGGCGCAAATATAAAATGGCCAACAGAATAGTCTTGCTATAATTTAAATCTTCATTATTTACTCCGCTAGCATTTTTTTAATCGCTGCCTCTTCTTTCAGCCAATCATATCCTTCAAATGCTGTTTTAATTACTTCGCCTTTTTTATTTAATAAATAGGTTGTGGGATAAGATTTAATACCCAAACTTGCTAATGGTTTTGGAGATACAGCAAACAAAATACTGTTAGCCTCAAATCGTTGGCGGAAAGTAACCTGTTTAATTACTTCTTCATCAGAAACATAAATAACTTTAAACTGATCAGAATTAATTTTAGATATTAATTGGCTTAATACCGGCGTTTCTCTTGCACAATCTATACACCAGGTTTGATAGCAGGATACTATAACCACTTTTCCTTTAAAATTAGCTATACTGAAAAGCTGGTTGCTATCAATATTGGTTAAGCTGGTTTCCATAAACTTCATTGGTGGCGGAAACCAACCTTTTATGTAGCGTTTCCCCATAAAGGCAGCAAGTACAAGCACCATCAGTGCAATTATTATTGATTGTTGGTATTGTTTCATTTTAGTGGATTGCGGCTGATTTGGTGCTGATCTTCCGACTTATTAAAGCGTTTTAAAAAATAGTTGAGCGTAATTTTTACCAATACATTTTTTACTTTGATGTAATTGAAAATCTGCTTAGGTAGTGCACCTGAAGAGATTTTTGCTTCTCTTGCCGTTCTACCCAATTCTAATTTACTGTATTGGCTATTAATCATTTTGGCTATACCCAAAAACAAAATATTAAAGTATATTTTATGAATTTTATTGGCATCGTAATTTAGACCAATATAATGGGTTTCCATATCATTTTCATAAAAGATAAAAGTGTAAAAGCCTACCATTTGTTGGTTTTTATAGAGTGCATGTAGCTCAAACTTTTGTTGCAAATCTTTCTTTAACTGATAAAAATACAGGGTAGTAATTGTACCTAATTTAATTGTTTGTTTATTAACTACATTCCAGTAAAGTTGGTTGATGGCTTCAGATTGGTTTAAAATTTCGTCTGCAGTTAATTCTCTTGTTTCAATGCCACCAAAAGATTGTATAATTTTTTTTGCTCTTTGCAAATATTTTTTGTTCAGGTCGTTTAGATAATCATTGAAAGATAGCCAATGCTGCCTTCTCGCTATTTCCATTGTTACATCTCCATTAAAAAAGTGAAAGCCAAATGAGCTGCATTTTTGCTCAATAAATGCTTCTGTACAGTCCTTTATCATTATACCTGCTGGCTTACAATTTTTATTTTGCCTGATAAATAATTGAATAGCATCAAATACCAGCAATTGGTGAGCGGCATGTTTAAAGTAATAACCCGGAAAATTAATACGGAATAAATGACCACAAACCAATATGGATAATTCTGCCGGCATAAAAACATCAATCAACCTCGATAAAAAACGCTGATCTAATCTAAAATTTATATGCTTGTGCTGAAATAAAAATCTT
>JBBQTZ010000172.1:0-10147 GCA_038234405.1 Chitinophagales bacterium | reverse complement strand
TTTAGACAAGGCTGTAAACTGGATTAAAGGTTTAGTAGCTTTACCAGTTGTAGGAGATACTTACGAAGGAACCATCAAGAGTATTAAAGAGTTTGGTGCGTTTGTAGAATTTTTACCAAAAAAAGAAGGTTTGTTACACATTAGTGAAATAAGCTGGAAACGCCTTGAATCAATGGAAGGCATTTTTAAAGAAGGTGATAAGGTTAAAGTTAAATTACTGGAAATTGACCAGCGTACCGGTAAGTTTAAATTAAGCAGAAAAGCTTTAATGCCAAAACCGGAAGCTCCAGCCAGGTAATAATATTGACACTTAATTTTATTTTATTTACTCCGAAGAAAATCTTCGGAGTTTTTTTTTTACCGTAGCTACCAACGCTCAGATGTTTTAAAATAATAAACATTGTTTTAAAACATCTTTTAATAAAATTTAAGTTCGGTAACAAAAGTTATTATTATACAACCTACCAACAATCTTAAATAGAAGGTTGCATTGTATAGTAAGCAGTAGTAATAAAGTTGTTAAATATTATAATCAGGCTACAGTATTACTTTAAATAACTATCTACAAAATTGGTTTGATACTGAATCCAATCATTTAGTTGTTGTTTACTTTCTTCTACATAAGCTTTGTTTTTATCAGCAATATTTTGTTCTTCGTGTGGGTCATTTTTTAGATTGAACAGGGAGTAAACATTACTGGTAGCGTTGTAAATAAATTTAAAATCACCTTCTCTAAAGCCAAAAAGAATGTCGGAATAAGGATTAAAGAAGTAAACCTTTTTTCTTCTATTAGTGCTGAATAAATTTTCACCCTGCCAAATATCGGGTATGGGTTTATTTAAAATAGACATAACTGTGGGCGCAATATCATTGATACCACCTACCTGTGGCATACGTTCGCCATGAAAAAGAATTGGATTAATCAGCATTAATGGAATGTGTAGATTTTCTTCAAAAATACCACCTGCATGGGAGGTTTGCCCATGCCTGCCAAATGCCTCGCCATGGTCTCCTACAACTACAATAAGAGTAGAGTTGAATAAATTTCGGCGTTGCAACCCTTCTACTAATTGCTTTAATGCTTCATCAGCCTCCTGCAATCCGTTAAGGTATTTTTCTAAAAACTCGTTATTGGTATTAAAATCAATGCTTTTTCCTGTGGAATAATAGGGGTAATGGGTTTGAAAAGTCCACAGCATAGAAAAGAATGGAATGGCAGCATTTTCATCTACCCAATTTAAAAAATTTACGGAAAGGCAAGAGTCTTTTATGCCATCGAGGTTGAGGTTGGCAAAACGAAATTTAGAAAAGGTTACTCCACTGCATGAGCCTGTTCTATAATCTTGTATGGTATCTATTTTTCTGTTTTTAAGAAAATCTTCTGCGCCTTGGTAACGATTATCGCCAGCGTTAAAAAAGGAAGTTCTATACCCTGTTTCTTTTAACTCAGCAGAAATAGAGGGCCATTTTATAGCAGGTTTTTCTGCTGTTATTAATTTGTACGATAAATAAGGATAGGTGCTGCACAATAAAGATACCAACGACTTATTAGTGGCGGGTACATGTGAATAAAAGGCATCGAATAGAATGGCAGACGATTGTATAGAATCTAAGAATGGTGTGGCATTATACCTTTTATTATAAGGGGTTATGTATTCTGCCGGAGTTGATTCCAATACAAAAAATAAAATATTTTTAATACCTGCCTGCTTAAACTTACTTTCATAAACTGGCATTACTACGTTTTTATTTTTTACCGTAAATTCATTTGTTGCACTCAATTTTTTATTTGCTGTTATTGATAGGCCATCTTGCTGAAACAAAGAAGACAGAAAATACATAACAGGGTTTTCCTTTTTTGGACTAAGTATTGAAGGATCGTTTTTTGAAACAAAGCCAAGTAACAAACAACTGCTTAATAAAAAAACAGTAAAGTAAGTAAACTTTTTTATCAATTGGTAAAAGAGATAGGTAAGTGGTAATATAGCAAGGCTCATCAATAAATATGCAAATAAGGTGATTTTGTCTATATTGGCTGCTATGGCTTTTTTTGCATCTGTACTATACAAAAAATCGGAATAATACATCCATTGATATGTAAATGGCCGTCCTAAAATGGCAATTACTTTTATATTAATCATAGCTATTAAAATGGATATTACTGCAAATAGGCCATACACCCATAGCACAAGGTTTCTTTTAGTTTTTACTATCATTAAAATAATACCAAATGGGGCACTAATAAGGCAGGTGTATTTTAAATCCTGATAGGCCGTTTTAAGCATTAATGGAATAGGATTAAGTGGGCTAAATAAAAACTGAGCAGATAATTCTGTTATATAGGCTCTTATAAGTAGTAAGATAATTGTTAAGGAAAAGAAAATAGAGAAAAATACGATTGTTGGATTAATTGTTTGCGATACCGATTTTGCTATCATTTTTTTATAGCCCAGAACTAGTAAAGCACCAATAGTAAAAAATGAAATAAAAAGTATCGTATATTTTATTAGCGATATGTAGGTAATGGGTTTTACTTTATCGGGGTTGGGCGTGTGTAAAACAGATTTATTGCCATGTACCATTATGTGATAGAACTTGCTATCTGGTTTTTGATTAATATCGTAATATCCAAAGTAAATATTAAATGGACCAGCAAGCTTGGTATAGCCAAAAAAGTACTCAATAGAAGTGCTATCTGGTAAATGTAGCATTATTACATAATCATCTCCGTTTTTCGTCATGGGAGAGTGCATGGTATTACCTTCTATATAAGTGCCCGGAGGCCTTGCTGCTACTGAATCCCAATCATTTACACCCCATATCATATTTACAGATTCTGCCCCTGTTACATGGTATCTTATTTCAATATCGTTACCAAATACTGACAGGCTTATAAATAAGAAAATAATGCTGCATATTTTTGTAGACATATTTATTGGTTGAAATTGCTTTTCAAATTATTGGCGGTAAAAAAGTACCTGTAAAAAAAAATGTGTTTTTATAATTATTATTTTTATTTACCTGTTGTATATTTTAACAGGTTAGTAAAACTTTTAAAAGTACTATCCGTAATACTCCAATCCGGTGTTTCTGCATCGCCCCATGCTTTAGGTGTATCAGCAAAGTTGAAATAACTAAGGCCATATATTTCAGGGTATTTATTAATGGTGGTTGCAGCGTTTAACAGCCATTTTTTTTGGTAAGCTTCCGGGCCCTTTACGCCAAACTCTGTAATAAAAATTGGCCGGTGGGTAAAGCGCATTCTGTGAAATTTGTACTGAAAAATAGTAGAAAAACTTTGCTGTTTGTTATAGTCATTAATATTTTTATCAGGTAAGCCATAAATAGCAAAACTCACAAAATCTACTACATCTTTTCCGGGATACCATTCTACACTTCCTCTATCGCCTGCCGGGCCCCACACCATTTTAATATTTGTTGGCCTGGGTTGCTTAAAGTTAGCAACATACCTAAATGCCTTAATGTAAGCAACAGGGTCCATACTTTGCCAGGCATATCTGTCAATAGGTATTTCCATCTCGTGGCCCCATCTTAAATAAACAGTTTGTGGGGCATCAGCAATTATTTCGTACAGTTTTGCCCAAACCCTGTCATAGGTTCCATTAATGGTATTGGCAAGTATTGCCGGGTCTTTTACCCTTTTACCGTCTTTCCATGGTTCCATGGTTACTATTACATTGTGCCGCCTGGCAATAACTGAATCAAAATTTTTTTTAAAAAATCCGTTTAGTACGCTCACCATATCTGTAAATATATGCTCTGTACTAATTAATGGTTGGTTGGTTAAAAGTAATAAGGGATCATACACCCCTAACTGAATAGGAATAATACGGTCTTTTTTTGTGTAAATGGTGTCAGGTTCAGCAGCCTCTTTTGGCGTTCTGTAGAAAGCTTTATCTGCTATTATCTTGCTGTTAATATCATTTAATATTTGATGGTTCAAATCATTGCTGTTTACGGTTTTACTCCCTAAAAATAAAATAGGTTTATTTGTAAACCGCATCCTTAAAAGTTTACGTCTCATCATTTCTGCAACAGATGGATATAATGGATATTGATCGTTGGCAAATTCTCTATCCATATTTAAGTTGATAGAAATTTGGTCAACAAAATCGTTTCCCGGCCAGTATTCTTCGGCGCCGGGGTAGCCGGATGGACTCCAAACTATTTGTACAGATGGAGCAAATTTTTTACAAAGAGAAAAAATATGCCTGAAAGACCGGATATACTCATTAAACGATTGAGCCTGCCAGGGGAGTTGATACGAGGGAACCTCCATAGCTGCATTGTAGCTTAAATAGGTTAGGGTGGTATTTTTATTGAGCAGCTTAAAAAGAGTCGTTAATTTTTTATCGTAATAGCCACTTATAACAAGGCTTGCAATGCTATCATCTAATTTTTTGATAATACCTCTCGGCCAAATCTGCAGGTGGATGAATAATGATTGCTTTTTTTCTATAAATCCGTTTAGCGCTTCTTTTGCTAATGCATCTTCCGCATTATTTATCCAGCGTAGCGTTTGATGTTGTTCACTTTGGGTTGTTTTTATTATTTGATTACTGGCCGTATCGTAAATGGCAATTATTAGCTGTACTCCAGATGCTTCTACTTCATCCATAGCAATAGATCTTTTGTACAGCAATGCTTTATAGATTCCTGTAAATAATAAAGCAGTAGTACCAGCTATCAATAATATTTTTTTTATCATGGTATATTTTAAAATAGCTGTTTACTTTATTTTTATAACGCCTGTTACGCCCTGATTTTTACTCCTTTTAACGTTATTACCAAGGTTAAAATTGTAACTATTATAAAATTAGTATAACGTCATTCCACCTGTTTAAAGTTTTTTATTCAGCTATTGTAAATAAAATATTACTTTAAAAATCTCGTTACTCCAATAATGGATTTTACTTAGGTACAAAACCTGCTTTAGAGATTTCTAAAATTGTGAAGGTGAAAAAGTCAATTATTTATTTTCGGGTGTTTTTTAAAAGACTATTAATAGTAACGGTATCTGCCATATTTCTGGTATTGCTTTTTTTTACTTTTTTTTATATGAACAACGGCAATCAATTGCACAGTAATTTTAGTGGGGAGCGAAAGGTATTTATACAAGAAAAAATGGGCAGTATAGCTTTAATAAAAACGGCAAACTTTTTTTGGTAAAAGGTGGAGCCGGATATTCTTTTTTAAAGGAATTAGGCTTGAGTGGCGGTAATACAATAATGTGCTGGGATACTTCTAAAATTGAAGCTGTTTTAAAGGATGCCGAAAAACTTAATATAGCTGTAATTATTGGGTTAGATATACCTGGTACTGATCAAATTGAATTTTATAAAAACGAACATAATATTGAAAATGTGTACAATTTATATAGTAGCATAGTACTACGGTATAAAGATAATGCTGCATTATTAGCCTGGTGCCTCGGTAATGAGTTAGCCATGACAGTTAGTTACGAAACGATTCCTTTTTACAAATCAATTAACAGGTTATTGAAGATGATTCACCAGAATGATCCTCAGCATCCCGTATCAACAGCCATTATTGATGTACCAAAAATGAAGCTTATTGGCTTACAATTTGCAATGCCGGGCCTCGATTTTTTGTCAATAAATACCTACAATGGTCTTAAAATTCTCGATAACAAATTGGATGACATTAAAGCTTTTTGGAGTGGCCCCTACCTTGTAGGCGAGTGGGCGCCAAATGGTGCATGGGAGTCAACAAGAACAAACTGGCTGGCGCCTATAGAATCAACAAGTACTAAAAAGGCAGAGCAGTTTGCTGAGTTGTACAACAAGTATATGCCTTTAAATAGTCCCAGGTTTTTAGGATCTTTGGCATTTTACTGGGGTTGCAGGCAAGAGTATACTAATACCTGGTATAGTTTTTTTAGTGAAGAGGGTGTGCCAAATGAAATTTCGGAGGTTTTAAAAGATTGTTGGAATAACAGCACATCAAAACATCTTTCTCCCCGCCTTCGTTATATGTTGGTTGATAGCCTTGGTGCTGCCGATAATATTATTTTTAGTCCAGGTACGCCGCATAAAGTAAACCTTGTGCTGGATACATGGAGTCCGCAGGATACTTTATTTTATAAATGGCAGGTATATAAAGAAGACTGGCAAACCTGGGGTAGTACCTGGAATTATTTTAAAAAATTACCGGCAGAAACAGGCTTATTTGTGGATAGTACCTTGCAGCACCCCGCTTTTATTGCCCCAGTAAAAAATGGACCTTACAGAATTTATGTTACCGTCTATAACTCTAAGGGATATTGTGCTACAGCCAACACCCCTATTTATGTAGAAGAATAATGAACAAAATATCTTTTCCAATACAACCCCCAGTTGCAAAAGAAAAAAGGGTGCTTAGGCTAATGATTTTTGTTGGCCTGGCTTCTATAGCGTTTTTTTTGTACTCAATGTTACAAAAAAGCAATATCAGTTATTATCCCTTGTATATATTATTAATAACCACTATGGTGTATTATGCATTAAAATATCTGCATGAGTGGTACCATTATTTTTCTATTTCGGCAGATGTAAAGCCAACAACTAATAAAATTTATACGGTAGATATTTTAACCACCTACTGTGCTGGTGAGCCTTTTGCTATGCTGGAGCAAACGCTCACAGCCATTCAGCAAATAACTTATCCTCATACTGCCTGGTGTTGCGATGAGGCAGATGACCCTGCCATAAAACAACTCTGCAACAGACTTGGTGTACAGCATGTAACCCGAATTATAAAGAAAGATGCTAAGGCAGGCAATATTAACAATGCATTGCAATATGCAACCGGAGAACTATGTGTGGTGCTTGATCCGGATCATGTTCCCGTACCAGAATTTTTAGATAGGGTAGTAGCCTATTTTGATGATGATGCAATTGGTTATGTACAGGTAGTGCAAGCTTATTATAACCAAACAGAAAGTTTGGTAGCAAAGGGTGCTGCACAGCAAACATATCAGTTTTACGGGCCAATGATGATGGGCATGCATACTTACGGAACTGTTCAGGCTATTGGTGCTAATTGTACTTTTAGGCGGGCTGCTATTAATTCAATTGGCGGCCATGCAAGTGGCCTCTCGGAAGATATGCATACAGCTATGCAACTGCAAGCAAAAGGGTGGCGATCTGTTTATGTACCCGAAATACTTAGCCGTGGATTAGTGCCTGCAACCATGTCTTCTTATTACAAACAACAATTAAAATGGAGCAGGGGCACCTGGGAGTTATTGGTAACTACTTATCCCAAACTTTTTACAAAATTTACCTGGCGCCAAAAAATACATTATGCAACACTGCCTTTTCATTACCTGTCCGGCTTTATATTTTTACTTAATTTTTTAATACCTGTTATTTCACTTTTTACCGGCTATATACCCTTGCAAATGGATATTGTTAGTTTTATGCTGGCTTCGTTTCCTATGTTTTCTATGGGAATACTCATTCGCCATTATGTACAAAAGTGGGTTGCAGAAAAAAGTGAAAGGGGTTTTCATTTAGTAGGAGGTATATTACAAATAGGTGCGTGGTGGATACATTCTGCAGGTTTTATTTATACCATACTACGTAAAAAGGTACCCTATATACCTACGCCAAAAAATGATAACGACCCACTTCCCATACTACTCAATTTACCCAATATTCTTGTAGCAATTATTTCATTGATAGCTATTTTTTATGGCTTGTGGTATGATTATACGCCTTATACTGCATTTATGGTAATGCTGGCTTCTATGCAGGTATTTTTTATGCTTTTTATTTTATCTATATCCGGCTATACAAGTGATTCAAGCAAGGCAAGCAGTATTGCAATGAAGCTAAGGCAATATACCTGGCTCATTGTTAAATCACATGGTTTTTTAAGAAAATTTTCGCTCCCACTTTCTTTTTTAATGATAATTGTTTTTGTTTATTTCTACCAAAAGCAAAAGCAATTACCAATATTTTTACCAAAACCATTAGCTGGTTTAAATGTGTTTTATCCAGGTATGTACTTACCAATTACCAATAGTAATGATAAGCTTAATAGCCATGTTATTTCTATTGCAACAGAAAGAAAGGATATTTCTATTATGGCGTATGATTTACCCTGGGGCAATGGTGAAAAAAATGAGGTGGATACCCTGTTGCTGCAAAAAATATATAGTACTAATGCGGTTCCTATGGTTTTGTGGAATCTATGGCAAAAAGATAGTAGTACTGCTGAGGCAATAGATACAGCGGCGCTAGAGCATATTTTGCAGGGTAAATACGATGCCCCAATCATAGATTTGGCCACAAAGCTGGCAGTAGTAAATAAACCAATTTTTTTGCAATGTGGTAATCAACCGGTACAAAAAAAATACCCATTGTTTGCACAGCAAAAAGCCAAACCAGCTCATTTTATTGCAGCCTGGCAATATATACACCGGTTATTTGATCAATCAGGTGCCGATAAAATAATATGGATTTGGAACCCTGTTGACACAGCTTCAGTTGCAAATTTTTTTCCAGGTAAACAGTATGTAGATTGGTTAAGTGTTGATATTGAAAGTCCGGCAATAAATACTGCAGTTACAGGTAAAAGTAGTTTTGATTCGCTTTACAGGCCATATCACCTGATACCAATTTTTAAATCCGGCCTGCCCATAATGATTATAAATAAGCTTGGCTATTCCTTACAACCAGCAAAATGGTGGAAAACTGCCTGGGATAATATTGATACTTCTTTTACTGAAATAAAATCGGTAGTGGCAGGCTCAGGTGTTGTTTTACCAAACCGGCAGGTTGTGGCAGCGGCGGTTAAAATTGCCCTTGCCAATGCACCTGCTTTGAGCATGCCACTTTTACCTATAATAGAAAAATTGCCTGCAACTACGGCTGTTTACGGCAAAAATATACTATCGGTAGCTTTTAAAAGTACAGTATATGATAAAGGCTATTACTGGTTTAGAAACAGGCACACTATGGGTACAAAATCGCTTGAAGCTGATGTAGTTGCTATGAAGGATATAGGTATTAATACAATTGAGCGAACAATGCCTGGTTTTTACGATAATAAACTCGGAGAAATATTAGTTAAAAATAAAATGAACCTTATACCTCGTTTTTGGATGTTGGCTACACCAGGTGTTGTTTTAGATGACAGGCAATTGCAAGACCAAAAGAAAAAGATACTGGCAACCGTAAAAACCAACCTTAGTAAAAAAAACATTATTGCCTGGAGCCTGGGAGAGGATGTTTTATTTAGTTTATCTAACCAATTATATAAACCTGCTTATTTTTATTACCAGCAAAAATATGTTCTTTGGCTTGCTGATGTTACCCGTCAAATTAGGAAATTGGATGCGGTAAGACCCATTTTAATCGATTTACAATGGGACGAAAAGGGTAGTGCCCGGTTTAATTATTACAAAAAAAATGTTCCACTTATAAATCAATTTATGCTGGTAGCAGATATAAAATATAAGCATGGTTTACAATTGCCTTTACAAACTGGAATGGCCTGGGGCCGGGTGCCGGTAGAACTTTGGCCGCTTGTACCAGCTATACGGCAATCGGGCACCATCCCTGCCTGGCAGGATATAGAAAATACCGACTTTATTACCATAAATGGATTATTGGATTTAAATGGAAGAAAAAAGCAATGGTACAGAGATGTAAGAAGATCCTGGGGTGCTACGCCTACAGGCCCATCCCCTATACCAGATATAAGAATATTGAAGCCTGCAAGAAATACAAAGAAAAATACTGAATTAGCTTACCATGTAATGTACAGGCAAACTAAATCGATGTGGCGCATTTATCAGGATGATGTAAAAGACATCAACTTTGAATGGTACATGGTAAGGATTGATCAGTATGGAAATACTATGTTTATAAAAAAAGTAGGAGAGGGTGCAACACTCAACTTAACAATGCCCAACGATCCTCAATATTACCAATTATATGTAGAGGCAATTATAGGCGGAAATGTTAAAATGGCAAGTTCTACCTTAAATACACCATTGGAATAATAACGCTTGTTACAAGGAAGCAGCACAAAGTAGATTTTATTCGATGAATGCTAAATATCTATAAATATATCATACGCTTATCAGCGGTAGCAAAAATTGGTTGATAAAATTTTT
>JBBQTZ010000171.1:0-10157 GCA_038234405.1 Chitinophagales bacterium | reverse complement strand
AAGCACATCCACTAGTACTAAATATATTTCCAGTAATGCTAACAGTGGTTTTATTTATGATAATGGAGGAGCTGCAGGCAATTATTTACCCAATAGTAACAGTGCTGTTGTTATATATAAAGATGACTCCACATTGTCAATTAAAATAAGCCTGGAAGAAATGGCTGCCGAAACTTTTTATGATAGTCTTTTTATCATACACAGTTCTTCATCAGATATCAATGATTGGGATACAATTGGCATAAGCGGAACGCAAACCGCTAATTATATTTTTAATGATGCTTTTGTTCAAATACTTTTTAAATCAAATGGGGTTAATCAATTAGGGGGGTTTAAAATACGATGGGCAAGGGTAAAAGTTAACACAGCCATACAGCAAACTGCACCATTATATGGCTGGCATTTTAATATGCAGAAACAGGCAGCGATGGGTGGCCTGCCACAAGCTAATAACTGGCATACAGATAGTGTTGGTTTATATTCTATTGGTTATGGCAATGGCGTTAAGGCCAAGGGAAATTATTCATTTGCATCGGGCCGCAGTTCAAATGCTATTGGTAATTTTTCAACTGCAATGGGGGATCATACCCTAGCGTCCGGAAATTATGCTACAGCAGCAGGAGAATCTACCACTGCAACTGGTTCACACTCTTTTGCAATGGGAATTGGTACTAATGCCAATGGTATCATTTCTGTTGCAATGGGTTCTAATACTAATGCCAATGGTATCGCTTCTACGGCATTGGGAGCAAATACAAGGGCTGATGGTCTAATATCGATCGCAATGGGAAGTGGTACGCAAGCAATTGGTGAAGTTTCTACGGCAATGGGAGCATTAACTAAGGCAAATGGTTTTTATTCCACTGCAATGGGAAATAGTACTGTAGCGTCTGGTTATTCTACTACTTCAATGGGATATTATACCTATGCCAAATCGTTCGCTTCACTTTCTATAGGAAGATATAATGACAGCATTAGTACTAGTACTACAAATTCGTGGGTGAATACTGACCCACTATTTATTATTGGCAATGGTACGGCAGAAAATGCAAGGAGGAATGCCTTGGTAGTTTTAAAAAACGGAAACGTGTCTATTGGTAATAATAATAATAACCCGGTAACGCCGTTGCACATTACAGACGGCAACAGCCTGAACCTTACTAGTGGCACAGGCTTTTTAACCTTGGGATTTATAGGCAGCAGCAATTTGGTAATCGATCAAAATGAAATTCAGGCCAGGCTGAATGGTGCCGCATCCGATTTTTATTTGCAGCGGTACGGTGGCAATCTAATGATTGGCGGAGCAACAGCCGAAGAAAAACTTACTGTTTATGGCAACGCTGCTAAAAATACAGGCGGTGCCAGTTGGGTTACATTTTCTGATGCAAGGCTTAAAGAAAATATTGTTCCTTACTCAGATGGGTTAGCTTCTTTAATGAAAATAAATCCGGTGCGGTATAATTATAAAGCAAACTCCGGTTGCAACGCCGCTGAACAATACGTAGGCATACTGGCGCAAGACTTACAAAAAATTTCTCCTTACATGGTTAGTACTTCCACACAAAAAATAGCTTCTGATGGCAGTGGCTATTTAAAAGTTGATAATAGTGCTATGACGTATATGTTGATCAATGCAGTGAAGGAGCAGCAAAAACTTATTGAAGAACTTAAAACACGGTTGGAGCAGTTGGAAAGAAAATAGCATTTGATTGCAGCATAATAAAGTTTGTAAAGAATGAAAAAATCATCTCTGTCCCGGCTAATTATGTGGTGGATGACTATCTGATTGATTCTACAGGTAAATCGAGTGCAAATACGCCTATTGAAGATCCTAAAACATTTAATGCAAATACTTACAAAGCGGTTGAGTATTTAATTTTCTTGTCCGCAAAATACACGCTTTAAAAACACGCTTCCTAAAGGGATATTAATTGGCAGGTTTACTATCAGCATGGGTAGAAAGGCAAGTCATCCTCGTAACAGTGTTAGCCATATTTATGACATACATAATACCGTAATTTCTTTTGGTAGTTTAACAAGTACTACACCAACAATTGATTACCGCAGTTTTTTTTTGCAAATGATATCAATAACAAATTTATTTTTTAATACAAGGTAAATTTTCAGATGATTACACCTTTGGTGCAAATAAAATAAAAGCAATTATCCAAAACGGGGTTTAAGCCAACTAATGATAATTTAATACCAGAAGGTTACGAATTACAACCATTTACTTTAAATAACCCCAAACCCTTTTTTATTTCATTTGGTTATTCAAGTTCTGCCTAAAATAGTAAGCATATTGTAGCAATGGGACATTTATAAATAATCATTTTACCTTAAGCTATACCAAATAAGGATGAGAAAAATTTGAAAGATGGAAACAAAAAATAGTTGTTGACAGATAAAACTTACTAACTCTTTTTCTCAACAATTGAAAAAATACCGATGATGCAATGGAAAGTATAGGCTGAAAATTAAAGCCCACCAAAAACCATCTATACTTACGCCATCCATTAATTTATCGGCAAATAAAATGATAAGCGCATTAAGTACAAATAAAAACAAGCCCATAGTTATAATAGTGATGGGTAAAGTAAGCAGTACCAAAATTGGTTTAATAAAAGTATTCAGCACTGCAAGTACTATTACAAGAATCAGCGCATGGATAAAGTTGAGATGTGTACACCTTTTAAAATAATACTTAAACCATAAGGTGACTCCATGCTAGTTGATTTTTTTAAATTATAAATTAAATGCTTGCCTTGTAAAGTATTGCTATTCAGTGTCTGCAAGAAAACTGTCCATTGTAAAATGAATTACAGTAAATATTAATGTATTTTTAAGGTTTTAATTTTCTACTGTATTCTACTTTAAATTATAAAGTGATCCACTGGTTTTTAATGTCTTTTTTTAAGTATTTTACCCATTTAGTTCTGGACTGTGCATACGTATCCTAACGTGTTGCTTTATTCGTTGTGACCTGCTACAATTTTGGCTGCAGGCCGGCATCGTTAAAGGAGATTTTCTCTTTGCTCTTCTATTTTCCGGTCTATTGCCCCTGGACCATTGTCCATTATTTGTAAGTTTAAGCCAGTACACTTAACTCAACACAACGCTTAAAACCATCCACACATTTATCCATGCAACGGTAAACATCATAATGTTCCAATATATTTATATTACTTTCTGCAGCACTTTGCTCGTTTATTAATTTTTTAAACGCTTTACTGCCTTCACTTTCCTTATCTTTTTTGGTATGTTTACCCTGTTTGGGAAATACTGCCTGTTCGGTTGCAGTAGCACTAAGGGTTACCTAATTTTTCTTTACTCCGGAAACCTTTATCAATCCGGCGATGTAAGCAGCGCATCAAAAATCAACAGGGTCTGCAACTCAGCATAGGCAGCTCAACAAAAACCTATAAGGTCTGCCGCCCGGCATTAGCAGCGCCGCAAGACCTTATAGGTTTAGCGAAGGCCCGGCATTAGCAGCACAGCAAGCCCTTACAGAGGATTGGCAACGGATCGGCGAAGAAACCCATCAAAAAACCTATAAATTCTGCCGCTCAGCATAGGCAGCTCAACAAAAACCTATAAGGTCTACCGCCCGGCATAGGCAGCTCAACAAAAACCTATAAGGTCTGCCGCCCGGCATTAGCAGCGCCGCAAGACCTTATAGAGGATTGGCACCGGCTCGGCAAAGAGACCCATCAAAAAACCAATAAATTCTGCCGCTTAGCATAAGCAGCTTAACAAAAACCTATAAATTCTGCCGCTCAGCATAGGCAGCTCAACAAAGACCTATAAGGTCTGCCGCCCAGCATAGGCAGCTCAACAAAAACCTATAAGGTCTGCCGCCCGGCATTAGCAGCGCCGCAAGACCTTATAGGTTTAGTGAAGGCCCGGCAAAGAAACGCATCAAAAAACCTATTAATTCTGCAGCTTAGCATAAGCAGCTTAACAAAAACCCATAAGGTCTGCCGCCCGGCATAGGCAGCTCAACAAAAACCTATAAATTCTGCAGCTCAGCATAGGCAGCCCCGCAAAAACCTATAAGGTCTGCAGCCCGGCAAAGCAGCGCCGCAAGACCTTATAGGTTTAGCAGAGGGTATTCAAATCAATGAAAATTAGTTTAGATAGAACGCTATTTTTGAAAATTATTTTCTGTTGATTGATGATACAGAAATTTCGCAAAAAACTAAAGTTCTGCAGTCCGGCAAAGCGGAGCCTTCATCAAAAACCTATAAGGTCTTCCGCCCGGCATTGCAGCGCCGCAAGACCTTATAGGTTTAGCAGAGAGTATTCAAATTCATAAAATCAGGTTTAGATAGAATGCTATTTATGAAACTTTAAATTAGATTCTGTTGATTGATGATGCAAGAACCCACACAAAAACCTATAAGGTCTGCAGCCCGGCTTTGCAGCGCCGCAAGACCTTATAGGTTTAGCAAGGGGTATTCAATTCATAAAATCAGGTTTAGATAGAATGCTATTTATGAAACTTTAAATTAGATTCTGTTGATTGATGATAGAAGAACTACGCAAAAAACCTATGCCAATTCTTTCAACACTTTGCAGGTAAGCATTTTCTTTTTGTTGGTGAAACTGAAGTTGGTATAATTACTTTGTGCTTCAAGTCTCACAATCTTTTAAGGATTAAAAAAGAAATGACCTACGCTGTTGCAATGGATATGTTAGCGGTGTATTGCATTGCCAATAATTTTATTACACAACTTTATGCTGGTTTCACCCTGCGTAAAAATCAATCCTTATCCAGATAATTATTTTTTTAGACTGTGGTAAATTTACCTCATCCAACCTGCAGTTTTAGTGGAGGTTCTTTTCGGCACATATCCACTTTACTGAAACCCGCCTACTAACGATTAAGCTATGAAGGAAACTCTTACAGGAATGTAATTGCATCTCGAACGCCTTACAAGCGCTGTATTTAAACGGGGGTATCATTGATATCTGTATTTGATCTATTACTCCTATTTATACGAAGGAGCCATTCATCTATTTCAATTTTTAACCGGAACAACCTTCCATATTTTGGAATATGTTTCCGTATTGCGGAAAGTTTCTTCGAATCTATTATCTACAACCTTTAATGGCATTGACTTTTATTAATGGCACGCCTTTTCAGGTAGCAAAGCAAAAGCCATATTTTGTTATTTATTTATGAGCTGTTTACAATAGTCTTAATCAATTCATTTTTAAATTATAAACAAATAATTATTGCACCATTAATTACCACTAACATGAAAAAAACACAGTATTGCTTATTACCAATAATCATTAGCGGGCTTTTGCTCATTAGCTCTTGCAACAAAAAAGATGTATTAAACACTAAAAATATTACTACAGGCAATGTAGCCATCGACGAATTGATTAAGTCAAATTTTCCTGCCTCGTTCAACTATTCCACCTCTATCGACATTAAACTTGATATTACCATTCTTGCTCCGGATAATTCGCCCATAAAAAACATTCCTGTTTCTATTTTAACAGCACCAAAGGAAGAGGGGGGAACTTTGTTGTATAAAATGCTAACCGATGAGGCTGGAAAAATTGTTAATACTATAAAAATACCAGGTTATTATAACCGTGTTGTGGTTGATCCCGGTTATTTGGGCATTGTAAGAAATGCGGTGGTAAGCATCGTAAATAATAATTTATTTTGTACCATTGGTGGTGATAAAGGATATGCAGGCAATGTAATTCCGCAAACAATTTTTGCCGGCAGGCCAGTTATTGGTAATAGACCAACAACAGCCGCCTATAGTTATATGGGCACCTTTAACAATGCTGGCAAACCCAATTATTTAGAGCCTGTAAATGACCTCATCAGTGCCTCATTTTTAGCCAACATAAATGCATCGCTGCCAGAAAGCAGGCCGGTTCAAACCTATCATCCAGATTATTTAACCAGCACCGCTGAAACCAATTTAAACATTCTCGCCCTTAGTGATGTATGGTTTACATTTGTAACTGAAGGAGCTGGTTATATGAATAGCATGGGTTTTTATACTTATCCAACGGGTAATCCACCTGCCACAGTTAATGATATAGATTCCATCAAAATCATTTTACCCAATGCTAGCTTAAATGGAAGCGGTGGCCAATTGGTAGCAGGTAACAAAGTAAAATTGGGAAGATTTAAAGCAGGCACTTCTATCGGTTTTGTTTTGATAGCAAATGGTTGGAATGGATCTGGCGTAGGAAATGGTTATCATAAAGTTTATAGCAATGATGCTTTAAATCCAGGAAGCACACCTGCTAATAAAAGACAAACTGTATTGCTGTTCGACAATACCCAAAATTTATTTCTGGTAGGATTTGAAGATATTTTAAGAGATAGTCCGGGCTGTGACCATGATTTTAATGATTGTTTGTTTTTTATTAAAAGTAATCCTGTTGACGGCATTTCTACTAATAATGTAAATCCTATAGATAAGCCAATAGATAGCGATGGCGATGGGGTTAATGATGTATATGATGATTTTCCTACTGACCCAACCAAGGCTTATGTAAATTATCATCCTAATCAAAATAGCATGGGTACACATACTTTTGAAGATAACTGGCCAAATGTTGGTGATTATGATTTAAACGATCTAGTGGTAGATTACAGGTACAAAGTAATTTCAAATAGCCTGAATAAGGCAGTTCAAATGACAGCCCAATATGTGTTAAAAGCATCAGGAGCTAGTTTTAAAAATGGCTTTGGGGTTCAACTTCCTTTTGCTTCATCATTGGTAAAAAGTACCGATGGTAGCATAGTCAATAGCAGCGATGTTGTAACAATTGGTGCAAATGGTTGCGAAAGTGGACAATCCAAAGCTGTTTTAATTCCTTTTGACGATGCTTATAAAGCAATGAACACTACAGGGTATTTCATCAACACGATAATAGGTAAACCTTTTTTAAAAAGAGATACCATTTCGATGAATGTTTTGTTTACACGTCCTTTAACGATTACCGAATGTGGAACAGCGCCATTTAATCCTTTTATAATTATTAATCGTACGAGAGGACGTGAAGCTCATTTGCCAGGATTTGCACCAACAGATAAAGTGGATACCCGTTATTTTAAAACTGGAGATGATAATACCAATCCTGCTCAAGGTATTTATTATAAAACTACCCATAACTTACCGTGGGGAATTGGGTTTATAGAAAATTTTAATTACCCATCCGAAGGGGTGGTAATTAATAGCATTTACTTAAAATTTATTAATTGGGCTCAATCAAATGGCACAAGCAATGCTAATTGGTATAAAGATGAACCCAATATCAATAAATCTGGCTTGTATCGCCAGTAAGTTTATGTATAATTAAAAAAAGCTAGCTAAAAACAGCTGGCTTTTTTTCGTTTGAGGAATTATTACGCTTCGTATTTATTCAGTTTTTTTATGAAAGATGCAAATAGAGATGCGAATAGAGATGTGAATTCCAATTGTTAACAGCAATGCGTAATCGAATTTGATTGCTTTTTTGGTATTAACTCAAATGGTGGCAAGATAAAACCCTGCTTAATGTCCACTAAAACAGCCACAAAAATACCCTTCTTAATTTTTTTATCGATTTGGTTTCAATCTTGTTTTGCACTTTCCCAGCCAATGATGGCTTTTTTACGGGTGGTTCCCCACATATAACCGCCGATATTGCCGCTAGCTTGTATTACCCGATGGCATGGAATCAAAAAGGCAACCGGATTGTCGCCAATGGCTGTTCCTACTGCTCTTGAAGCCTTAGGGTTATCGATTTCTTTTGCGATACTGCCATAAGTAGATAGCTTTCCCATGGGTATTTTTAACAATGCTTCCCATACTTTTAATTGAAAATCGGTTCCTTTTAAATGCAATTTGATGGAAGAAAGCTATTGCCAATTTTGTGTAAAAATGTACAAGGCGTTTTGCTGTAACATATCCAGCTTTTGCTGGTAATGAGCATTGGGAAATTGGAGTTGTAATTGGTTAAGACCTGTTTGTTCATTATTAATAAATGCCAGGTGACAAACGCCTTTTGCAGTAGAAGCTACCAGTACATCACCAAACGGACTTACTGCAAAACTGTAATTTATAGTGAGATTATTACCGCCATTTTTATACTCGGCCGGCGTTATGCCTTCGATATTGATAAACAAATCATGCAGGCGACTAGTGCTGGAAAAGCCTGTTTCAAAAGCAGTATCAAATAAGGTAGCTTGTTGCTCTTTCAACAAGCGTTTAGCATGCTCAATGCTGGTGTATTGTAGAAATTTTTTGGGTGTAGTGCCTGCCCATTCGCTAAACAATCGCTGAAAATGAAATGGACTTAGATTGATTTGTTTGGCCAGTACTTCCAAATCGGGCTGTGCCTTAAAGTTATCTCGTATGTAATCGATTGCTGCTGCTATTCGTTCATAATCTATTGCCGGTTGGTTATTCATTATTAATTATTTATTAGGGCAAAACTACTGCTGCTGTTGCATGTATACAATCCGAAACTTGCTTTAATTGATGAAATGAAAAAATAGTGGAATAATGGAAGTTGAAGTACCATCCCATTGTAAGTTTCCTCTTTTTTTAATGATCGTAACTTACAACCCGTGATATTTGCCAACCTTTATCGCTCTTTTTCCAGATCATTAAAAACTTGAACGTGCCAATTTCTTCTTTACCATTTTCTATATGCCTAAATTGGTGACTGCCAATTTCTATGGCTCCATAATCTTTTATGGGATGCACTTCTAGGGTATTATTTACAAGCTGCCTTGTTAACTTGTTTTCGTTTTTAAACATGGTTCCAAAATTATCAAATACGGTTTTATGCAACAGCAGTCCGCCGTTATCCTGAAACCATTCAAGATCATCTGTAAACATGGCTTTAAACACCTGCATTTGCTGCGTATTAAAAGCTTGAAACAGCAGGCTATCCATCAAGGCTATTTCTTTATAAAGCGATTGAGAGGTAGGTGCTACTTTTTTTTCCTGGCTAAAACCGGCAGTTGCTAAGCTTAAAAAAAGTAAGCCTGCTGCAAGGGATTTAAAAGATTTATAATGAATAGGCATGTGTAGGATTCAGTTATTTTTCCGTTTTAAATAATTGCTGATTATTTGGGTAGCAGCGATTGTAGTGGATATAATCAAAAAGAAAGATGGCAGGTATTTTTTATTGAATGGGCTTTCGCTTAAAAAATTGGTGATAGAAAGTATCGACAAAACAATACCAACAAACATAATGGCACTAAAAATAATGGTTTGTTTTTTTGTTGGATTTTCAAACCAATTTTTTTCCATAGTAAGTTTTTTATTTTTAAAGATAGTTTGTTGCTCCAAATGATTTCCAAAGGTAGTCCAATTATCTTTTTATGCCATCCCTACACAACCCTACGGGTACATCCCAAATTGTCGCAGCAAAAAGTGATCGGTGAGGACACCCGACCACGGCTGAGCCTCGGTCAGTGTCCTCACCGACCGAAATCAGAAGCGACAATTTGATATGCACACAACCCTACAAAAGATTATTTACTGCTTTTAAAATGATGAATAAAGATAACAAAGCTGAGCATTTAGAGCTGTGGTTGATGCTACCACTAGCTACTAAGTACACCAAGTAGTATAAATACACAACTTTTTTAAAATATTTTGCTGACGTAATTATATTTGAACGGTGCCTTGTTGTACTGCTGTTGTTAATTAGTATGTATAGTTGTTATGGTTAAACAGAGATTTTGCATTGTATACCTTCACTATAATTTCAATTGCAAAAGCTGGGATATAACCTACTGATTTTATTAATTACAGCATCTCTTTAAGGTGATAACGAGGTAAAAGCAACATTAAAAACTTGCAGTTAAATGGCTGCGGGATAGGAGTCAAAAGCCCCGACCGTAGCGAAGGGAGGGCTTGCAACGTCTGCCCGGCTTAGCCATTCGGACAGGGATAGCCCGGCTTAGCCATTCAGACAGGCCCGCCCGGCTTAACCATTCGGACGGGCCCGCCCGGCTTAGCCATTCGGACAGAGATAGCCCGAACCAAAACTGCCATATTTACCAAAGTTAAGAGCCCAAAAAAAATATTGTGCAGCCGTTTGGCTTGCGGCATTTACAAATTAAGGATGTATATGCCTATAACAGCCTTCAATCCATTACTTTTGCAGCGTTCAAAAAA
>JBBQTZ010000170.1:0-10205 GCA_038234405.1 Chitinophagales bacterium | reverse complement strand
ATTTTAAGTCTCAAAATTGTTTACCATTTATTAAGCCAAAAGCTACCTCTAAACACATCCCTGTTTTGTATTTAAAACCTTTTTAGCGATTTAAAAATACAAAAGCCAGGTTGAATAAAAGTGACTATATCAATTACAAATTTAAATACAACCATTATATTGCTGTAAAGCATTTATTTTTGCGTTAGTTTTTTTAAAAATACGAAGCCGTTGGCTTTTAAAACAATATAAGTTGATTGATAAGAAACAATTAAAACAAGAGCAGCACACCGTATTGGTAGGTGTAGTTACTGGCGGGCAAAATGAGCAGCAGTTAAATGAATATTTAGATGAGTTAGCTTTTTTGTCAGAAACGGCAGGTGTAATTGCTGTGAAAAGATTTATTCAAAAGTTACCACATCCAGATAGCAGAACCTTTGTAGGTAAAGGTAAATTACAGGAGATAAAGCAATATTTATCAATGCACGGCGAGGTTGAATTGGTTGTATTTGATGATGAACTCACCGGATCTCAAATTCAAAATATAGAAAAAGAATTAGGCGTAAAAACCATTGACCGCAGTGATTTAATACTGGATATTTTTGCAAGCCGTGCCCAAACAGCACAAGCAAAAACACAAGTAGAATTAGCACAATACCAATATATTTTACCAAGGTTAAAAGGTATGTGGAAACACTTAGAAAGGCAAGGCGGCGGCGTTGGTACACGTGGCCCCGGTGAAACAGAAATTGAAACAGACAGACGTATTGTAAAAGATAAAATTACTTTACTTCGTAAACGCCTGCTGGAGATTGATAAACAATCTTTTACACAGCGAAAAGAGAGAGGCGAATTTATAAGAGTATCGTTGGTAGGCTATACTAATGTAGGTAAATCAACCATTATGAATCTGTTGAGTAAAAGTGATGTTTTTGCAGAAAATAAACTGTTTGCAACACTTGATACAACCACAAGAAAGGTAGTATTTGAACAAACACCTTTTTTGTTAAGCGATACAGTAGGCTTCATTCGCAAACTACCGCATCATTTAATAGAGAGTTTTAAAAGCACATTAGATGAAGTTAGGGAAGCTGATATTTTGCTACATGTAGTTGATATTTCGCATGCACAATATGAAGAGCAACTTACAGTTGTAAACAAAACCCTTGCTGAGTTAGGTGCTAAGGAAAAATCAACTGTTACCATTTTTAATAAGATGGATAAATACGAAGTGCAGGCTTTTGACCAATGGCTTGATCCTGCTATTAAAGCAGAAATAATGGACGATTTAAAACAACGCTGGCAAAATGAAACCAAAGATAGTTGTGTATTTATAGCAGCTATTGATAAAACGAACATAGATGAATTAAGACAAACAATACTCAATAAAGTTAGGGAAATGTACCAGATCAGATATCCTTACAGAGCGGAGTATTTTTATTGATACTTTTAATTCAGTACCATCTCAATTACAAAATCCTGATTAAACTAAAAACTATAAATAAAAGTAGCTTTTAGCTACTACAATAATAGTGTAGGGTTTAAATACTGTTTGTGGATACCCTTGCTTATTGGGAACGGCGGCCTTGCCGATATTGACTCAATCAGGCAGCATGTGTACATAATATAAACAACCACTTATTTTTACAAAACTTTTTTAACTTCCCTAAATTTTGACCATTTAAATAAACTCAATCATTTTTACTTTAGAATATATTGTAAAAAAAATTATGATTATTCAATAAAAGCATTATTTTTACAGCGTATTAGTTCCTGCACTATCTGTCTCGGTAAAACTTACACTAATTATCCAATTTTCTTTAAAGTAACCAATTATCATCAATATTTAATATTGTATTACTAAATATATACGCAAATTTTTCTTGTGGTTTCAGAGGTAAGCAAGGCCGGAGATTTTTATCTCTGGCCATTTTTTTTACTATTCTACCTCTCAATTAAAAATTATCTAACCGCCACACTAACCCACTCATTTTTACGCTTTAATACATGGGCGTATATTAATTACTCTATAGCCCTGTTTAAAAAGTTAATCATGGGTTTTATTGCAACAAAGGATTCAGCAATTTTTTTCACAAGGCTTTTATCTGTTAGTACACTGTCTGGTATTGGTTCACTTACCGTAAATCCTTTCATTTTTAGAAAATTAATAGCCGGATTATTTTCATCATACCCCTTTGGTGGCCTAACTAATACATTATCGCTATCAATACCATTTGAAAAATGTGTTAAAAATTTTTTAGCTGTAACTATTTTTAGCCACTCTGCTAAATTATAATCAATCTCTTGTCTTATTTTGGTGAGTTCCGGAGCGGGGGGCATATAAAAACCGCCGGCTGCAAAACTTTGTCCGGGCTCGCAATGAAAATAGTAACCCGCTACAATTGCTTTTTTGCCTCCATAACTTAAAGATGCACCCATATTGTTTTTATAAGGACTTTTATCTTTACTAAACCGTACATCTCTATTAATACGGAACATGCAATCTTTTGCTTTTAATATCCCGATTGTTTCATCAAATTTTGCGGTAGCTGTAATGATGTTTTCTACAAGTGTTGTAAAATCAGCCTTTGCAGATTCATACAATTTTCTGTTGGCATCAAACCATGCTTTATTATTATTTTTTTTTAAATCAGATAAAAATTTGGTGGTAGAAGATTGTAACATAGTTTATTTTTTGAAAATACAAATGTTATTAATAAAAAAAGGAATCTATAGTAGAAGATTCCTTTTTAGTGAAAATGTAATTTTTGGATATAAGAATTAAGTTGCCAAACTCAACCTCGTTTTACATGGTAAATAAGCATTAAATCCAATTTTTTCTAACGCTTTTTTCCGTTTCTATTTTATATGCCCCCAGTTTTCGCCACTTTTAATTCTGTAAATTGTCATTTCGCTCACATCGTATTTGGCAGCCAACTGCTTTACAGTAAGTTTTCTTTTGGGGTTGTCTAGTGTATCTTTTATGGTTTTAACTTTTTTTGCATTCAATTTAAGCCCTACTTTTCTATTGGCTTGTCTTATTTTATAAGCTATTTTTTCAGGACTATTTTGCTGGTGGTCGCTCATTTCCATTAGGGTAGACCATTGTAAGTTACTAACAGCATTGTCTTCTTTAATATGGTTGAGGTGTATAACGTACTTACATTTAGAAGAGGATTTTTTACAAAATAACTTGGCAATTTCCCGGTGTATGTATAAAGTGCCATTACCAGATTCAAAATGCAGATTAAGTGTTTTGTAGCCAGATGTTACCGATCCGTTTAGAATTTTGCCATCTTCGTACAGATTTTTTACATAGCTGGCAGCTCTGCCTGCAGATGAAAGTGCATACTTTCTTCTAATGCTTGTTTGTCCTTTAAGCTTTAGTGGTTTCCATATTTCGTCAGTTACTTTGGTGAGCATAAAAATTGTTTTTGTGGTTGTTTGTAAAGTAAATGCCATTGAAACGTACAATGAACAGCAAATCGTATAATAGGTTTGAGTATAAATGTAAAATTATTTTACCTATGTCGGCAACATTTTTATAAAATCTTCTTCACTGATTATTTTTATAGCTTGTATTTTCTTTGCTTTTTCTAATTTACTGCCAGCATCGTCACCAACCACAAGGTAATTCAATTTACTACTTACACCGCTAACATTTTTACCGCCATTTTTTTCAACCATTGCTTCTGCCTCGCTTCTTTTAAGTTGAGTTAATGTACCGGTAAATAAAAATGTTTGTCCGGCAAGGCTATCATTATCTGCTACCTGTTTTTTTTGGTTTATTAATGATACCCCCGCCTGCTCTAATCTTTTCAATAGTGTCAGATTTTCTTCATCATGAAAAAATTTATAAATACTGCCAGCCACTTTTACGCCCACGTCTTCCATTTGTTGTAGTTCTTCTTCGGCATAGTTTTTAAAATCAAAAATATGGTTTACGGCATTGGCCAAAGTTTTAGCAGTATTTTCACCAACATACCTTATTCCGAGACCGTAAATGAGGCGGTGAAGAGGCTGGCTTTTAGATGCTTCTAGAGCTGTAAGTAAGTTATCGATTGATTTTTTTCCAAACCCCTCCATTTTTCCAATCAAATTAAAGTTGAGTGCATAAATGCCAGGTATATCTTTTATTAATCCTTCAGTATAAAATTTTCTAACATTTGCTTCGCCAAAGCTTTTTATATCCATCGCATCTTTACTTACAAAGTGTATAATTCGCTCCACCACCTGTGCCTCGCAATTAATATTGACACACCGCCAAACTGCCTCTCCTGCCGGTTTGTACAATACATGGCTGCAAACAGGGCAAGCTGTTGGAAAGCATATCGGCTGCTCATTACCTTGCCTTAGTTCCGGAAAAGATTTTACAATTTGGGGTATTACATCGCCACTTCTTTCAATCAAAATTACATCGCCAGTTAACAAGTTTTTTTCTTTGATATACTCCTCATTGTGAATAGATATACTACCAACAGTTACGCCACCTACCTGAACAGGTTCTATTTTAGCTACTGGCGTTACGGCGCCTGTTCTGCCTACCTGAAACTCTACCCCTGTTAATTTACTCGTGGCTTGCCTTGCTTTAAATTTATATGCAATGGCCCACCTCGGGTGGTGGCTTGTCATGCCCAAGCGCTCCTGCAAATGGAGATCATTTACCTTTATCACCATGCCATCTATTTCATAAGGTAAATCATCCCGCTGTGCTTCATAAGCCGCTATATGATCAATAATTTGCTGTATACCGTGTACAACTTTCAACTCTTTTTTGGGGCTTCTAAAACCCAGTTGCCAAAGCATTGCCAGCATATCACTATGCGTAGCAGGTTGTTTAAGTTTGAGTGTTTGCTCAGGGTTTGTTGCTGGTAGTTCTTCTGCTATAGTTATAAAACTCACATGGTATAAAAACGCTTCCAGGTTTCTTCTGCCAACTTCAGCAGTATCTTTTATGCGCAACGAGCCTGCGGCCGCATTTCTTGGGTTGGCCAATGGTGGTACGCCTTCTTCCATCAACTTTGTATTGTAGGCCTTAAAGTTTTTTTTATTTATCAGTACTTCGCCTCTTATTTCAATTTGCTCAATACCGTATTGGCTAAATTTTGCTGAGAGCGGTACAGATTTAATTTGCTTTGTGTTAATCGTTATTTCATCTCCTGTAATTCCATCCCCTCTTGTAGCAGCCCTTTCCAGCATATCATCTTCATAAATTAAGGAGATACTGGCACCATCAAACTTTGGCTCAATGCAATACTCAATGGTGGCAAGTCCGGATAGCTCTTTTGCTTTTCTGTCCCAATCAAAAAGATCGGCTGCATTGTAACTATTTTCCAGCGAAAGCATGGGCACAAGATGGTTTACCTTGGGAAAATCTTTTATCAAACCCTTGCCCACCCTTTGTGTAGGTGAATCTGTTTTTACCAGCAGTGGATTTTTTTGTTCAACTTTTTCAAGAGCCTTGAATAAAATATCATACTCATAATCGCTGATAAGCGGATCGTTTTTTACATAATACCGGTTTTCATGAAAGCGTAAAACCTCCCTTAACGCTTCAATATTTAAAGCAGCAGTTTCACTAAAATTTGCCATCTTACTATTAGATAGCCATTCAATGGTTTTAGATTGTAACGACTGAGTATAGGAAGCCTCGTTGTACATATATTTTTAATTAAATCAAAGGTAAAATTTATCAACGCAGCAATTATACTAATTTTATACTAATTAAATAACCATGGATTTTAGTAAACACATTAATTGTTTTTATTGCTCAATGTTTAAAATGATTAGTTCAGCAAAGCCTTCGCTTATTTTTATACGGGTAAACTATAGCGTATTAAAAGCGCCTTTTCAAAAGTCAACTGCGCTGTTTCAGGTAGTAGCTCTATTAGCCATTGTTTCGCTCTCTGCTTGTAAATTCAGGCAAAAAGTAAACCTTATTGTACACCACGCCACTATTTATACCGTTGATGAAAAATTTTCTACACAACAGGCCATGGCTATTAATGATGGAAAAATTGTTGCCATTGGTACCAATGATGATATATTAAAAACGTATGATGCAGCGGAAATGCTGGATGCAAAGAATAAACCAATTTACCCTGGTTTTATTGATGCACACTGTCATTTTACCGGCTATGCCACTGATATGTGGAAGCTTAATGTAACCGCTACTTCATCATTTGAAGATATTATTGACGCAGTAAAAATATATGCTGCTACCGCTAAAACAACCTGGTTATACGGCCATGGATGGGATCAAAACGATTGGGCCATAAAAGAGTTTCCTAATAAAGATAAATTAGATTCTTTATTTCCCGACAGGCCGGTTTTTTTAAAACGAATTGACGGGCACGCAGCTTTGGCAAACCAAAAAGCACTTGATATAGCTGGCATTACGGCAGGTACCATCATTGCAGGCGGTAATATTGAACTAGCAAATGGTAAGCTTACAGGCATTTTGGTAGACAAAGCCATGGATATGGTAGAAAATAAAATCCCCCTGATTAGTGATGAACTTACCCGGCAATATTATTTACAGGCGCAAGACTCTTGTTTTACTTATGGACTTACCGGAGTGCATGATTGCGGAATAAGTGAGCACACGATTGATTTGGTGGATGCTGCTCAAAAAGCAGGAAACCTTAAAATGAAGATTTTTGCCCTGCTTACAGATAGTGCTAAATATTATGAAAGGTGGATTAAAAAAGGTGTTTACCAAACTAAACTACTGCATGTTGGTGGGTTTAAATTATATGCCGATGGTGCATTGGGCTCACGAGGTGCCTGTTTACTGCAACATTATACAGATAAACCAACAACAACCGGCTTTTTATTGAGTAGTGCCAATCATTTTACTTCAATTGCCAGGCAGTTGGCAGATACAAAATTTCAACTATGTACACATGCTATTGGCGATAGTGGCAACAGGGTGATTTTACAAGCCTATGCCGATGTGCTAAAAGGTAAAAATGACAAACGCTGGCGTATTGAACATGCACAGGTAGTAAATGAGGCAGATTTTATCTTTTTTGGCCAATACAATATTATACCAAGTGTACAGCCTACCCACGCTACAAGCGATATGTATTGGGCAGGTACAAGATTGGGTGAGCAAAGATTACAAACAGCTTATGCTTACAAGCAGTTACTTAACCAAAATGGCTGGATGCCACTCGGTACAGATTTTCCGGTAGAATATATCAATCCATTAAAAACTTTTTTGGCGGCTGTAGTACGGAAAGATGCTGCCGGGTATCCTGCTGCTGGTTTTCAGGTTACCAATGCTTTAACCCGCAAAGAAACTTTATTAGGAATGACTATCTGGGCTGCAAAGGCTGCCTTTGAAGAAAAAGAGAAGGGGAGCCTAGAAATTGGTAAAGCTGCCGATTTTATTATGTTGGCAAAAGATATCATGCAATGCAATGAAAATGAGATACTTACTACAAATGTTTTGTTCACTTTTATTGATGGCAAAAAAGTATTTTCAAAATAAGTTGGTATAAAATTTTGCCGTTAACATTAATGTGTTTATTTTACACATTAAATTATTGCCAAATGAAGAAATTATTACTCTCTGCCAGTATTATATTGCTGTTTTTAAATGTAAATGCACAATTACTTACCTGGTCACCACAGTTTCCCAGCGATAACTCTACTATAGTAGTAACAATGGACGCCACCAAAGGCAACCAGGCCTTACAAGGTTTTGCAGGTTCAGTGTACTTGCACCTTGGTGTAATAACAAGCGCAAGTACCACTAATTCCGACTGGAAATATGTACCTACCACCTGGGCTACAACTACTGCTCCTGCCGCCACTTCATTGGGCAGCAATAGATGGAGCTATACCATTACAAATCCCCGTGCATTTTTTAATGCAGCACTCGGTGGCGTACCACCCGGTGAAACAATACTTAAAATTGCGATACTTTTTAGAGACGGGCCTGGTACCAAAGTACAGAAGAATACAGATAACAGTGATATGTTTATCCCCATTTACCAGGTAGGGAGCAATAACATAATTTTTACACAGCCTTCTATTACGCCCAACTTTAATCTTTCAAATGAAGCAACAAATGTTGAAATTAACCAATCGGTTCCAGTTACAGCTTTTGCATCAACCGCAGCAGGAATTTTAAATTTATACTATAATGGCACTAAAATTACAGGCCCACTTACAGGCACCAACACTATTACCGGGGCGGGCACTGTAACTACTGCCGGTACCCAAATCTTTGTTTCAGAATTAATAGTAGGTGCAATAAGCTATTATGATACTATTCAATTTTATGTGCCTCCCGTAAACGTTATTGCAGATTTGCCAGCCAATGTAGAGGAAGGCATCAACTTTTGGCCTGGCTGCGATTCTGTAACCCTTGTATTGTTTGCACCCGGTAAGCAAAACGTAGTTGTAATTGGCGATTTTGCCCCCAATGCATGGCAGCCAAATGCTCAATACCAAATGTTTAAAACGGCCAATGAGAATTACTACTGGATAACGTTGCGGGGGCTTACCCCACAGGTTGAGTACACTTTTCAATATTTAGTAGATAATACCATATTTATTGCCGATCCTTATTCAGAAAAAATATTAGATCCATGGAATGACAAATTTATTCCGGTAGTTACCTACCCTAATTTAAAACCATATCCAACTAATTCTGCGGTTTCTTCTGCAAACGGTTATATGAGTGTATTTAAAACTTGCGAAACGCCTTACCAATGGAAAACGAATAATTTTAAAAGACCTGATAAACGCAATCTTGTTACTTATGAATTATTGGTACGTGATTTTGGTGCTGCCCATAATTACCAAATGCTTATTGATACCATTGCTTATTTTAAAAGATTGGGCGTAAATTCTATTGAACTGATGCCGGTGAATGAATTTAGTGGAAACGAAAGTTGGGGCTACAATCCTAATTTTTATTTGGCTTTGGATAAAGCTTATGGCACCAAGGACAAATTAAAAGAATTTATTGATTTGTGTCATGAAAATGGTATGGCTGTAATATTGGATGTTGTGTACAATCAGCTAGATGCTTTTAACGCACCTCAAGGTAAGTTATATTGGGATGCAGCCGCAGGAAGACCGGCTGCCAATAACCCATGGCTTAACCAGAGTGCACCACACCCTTTTAGTGTTTTTGATGATCTTAATCATACCAGAGCAGCTACCAAATACCTGGTAAACAGGGCTTTAGAATACTGGATAAAAGAATACAGGGTAGATGGATACCGTGTTGATTTGGGTAAAGGATTTACGCAAAGAGTTTCTACAGAAGCTACAGTAGATAATATCGATTTTGGCAGAATTGGTATTTTAAATGGTTATTACAATCATGTTATGACTGTAAACCCGGAAACGTACATGATTTTAGAATTTTTGGGTACTCAACGGCCAGAAGAAATAGAGTACGCAAAAAAAGGTTTTTTACTTTGGTCAAAATGTACTGATCAATACAACCAGGCTACCATGGGGTATGCTGCAAATTCAGATTTTTCAAAAGTAATGTATAATAGCAGCCAAACAGCCTTTACCACCCCGGCTGCAATGGGGTACATGGAAAGCCATGATGAAGAAAGGTTGATGTTTAAAAATCTGCAATCCGGAAATTCTTCCGGAGGCTACAATGTTAGAACATTGGCCACAGCGCTTGACAGGCAAGGCGCTGCTGCTGCAGTATTTTTTACCACTCCAGGGCCTAAAATGATTTGGCAATTTGGTGAAAGAGGTTATGATGTTTCAATCTTTTTTGGTGGATCAAATGTTACCCCTAAGCCACCTCTTTGGGAGCAAATGCAGGAACCAAACCGCATAAAATTATTTGATGTATATAGTAAACTAATTAATCTTAGAACATCTAATCCGGATTTGTTTAATAGTACAAATTTTAGTTATGATTTTTTTGATAATGCTGGTTTGTTTAAACGGAATCAAATTACAGATAACGCTGCCAATGGCATAAAATTAAATGTAGTGGCCAATTTTGATGTTGTACCGCAAACACGTGGCAATGTTGGTTTTCAGGCAACCGGCCAATGGTATAATTATGTAAGTAATGGAACGGGTGCTGGGCTTAATGGTGCTACCAACAGTACTTTTAATTTAGCTGCCAATAACCAAAGTATTACCCTGCAACCAGGTGAGTATCATGTATATATTTACCATCCTGCCAATGTTTACATATTTAATGGTACTGGTAATTGGAATGATGCCGCCAA
>JBBQTZ010000169.1:0-10207 GCA_038234405.1 Chitinophagales bacterium | reverse complement strand
GGTAAAGAACTTTTTGAATTTTTCGACGACAATGGAAACATCCACTGCATTGATTCTGGAATGGTAAACAACTATATCAGTAACATTACAAATGGAGAATTTACTACAAAAGATTTTAGAACATGGGCAGGAACTGTTGGTGCCCTCGTAGCATTTAATGAACTTGGAAGTTTTGAAACAACATTAGAAATGAATCAAAAAATTACTGCAGCTTTTGAATTGGTGGCAAAACAATTGGGAAATACCAGAACAGTCTGTAAAAACTATTATGTACATCCGGTTATATTGGAACTTTATAAAGAAAAAAAATTAGGGAAATACCTCGATGAATTAAAAGTGATTGAGAAGGCTGACGGGCAAAAGGAATTAACGCCGGTAGAAAAAGTATTATTGAAGATTTTAAAATATTATTAAGAAAGCTGCTTTGTAAGTTTTCAAATATTGATTTAAAAAAATGACGGACACACTCATCCAGGTTACGGGCATCACCGCAGGCTGCATCACAGCATTGTCTGCATTGCCTCAATTAATAAAAGTATTTAAAGAAAAAAAAGTAGAAGATATTTCTTTATGGACGCTTATTGTATTGATAACAGGCTTGGGCTTGTGGACAATGTACGGTTTTTTAAAAGATGATATTCCTATTTTAGCGACTAATTTATTTTCTTTATTGATTAATGTTATGCTGATAGGCTTAAGAATAAAATATAAAAAATAAGCAGTATTTTTTTATGAAACAGGTCTTTGTTTAGTAAGTAATTCATTAGGTATTTACATCTTTTTAAAAGTATAAGATAATAAATTTAATACAAGTTTTTTAAGATTAAAACAATGAAGCGTTGAGGTGTAACATTGAATAAACTATAACTGCTCATTGATTACAAATTTAAAGGCTTTAATAATAAAATTATAACGGACAGATTCCGTACATTATGGAGTCTCCATCAATTATGAATCGTTCAAAATCGTAGAAACTTTAGTATCAAACAGTATAACCAACGCTTTAATAAATCAACAAACTCCCACTAAAAAGTTGACAACCTTTTTTGTAGAATTATTAATCTCCATTCATCATTGGATCCTTAAACAATGTGTGAATGATGCAACTCATATTCAATAATATGTAACATTCTGCCATTTTTAAACTTCAACTTTACTTCATCAAATTAACCTGCTTGAAAAACTACATTAAACCTTAAATAATTTTTTTATGAAACAGGAACAAAATCAAAATATTGAAAAGTTTATTGAAATGGTAAAGGGTGTGCGTACCTGTATGCTTATTACAAACGAAAAAAATGCTGACAACATATCAGGCAGGCCAATGAGTATAAGCGAAATTGACGACGATGGCACCATGTGGTTTTTTACGAAAGCATCTTCCTATAAAGTTGATGAAATTGAAGAAAGCAAAAAAGTATCAATTGCCATTACCAATGAGAGCAGTAATAATTATTTAATGATTCATGGTTCAGCAACATTGGTAAACGACAAAACCAAAATGGCAGCGTTGTGGAATTCCGTTTTGAAAGCATGGTTTCCCCTTGGCCTTGACGATCCTGATATGACACTTATTAAAGTAACACCCGGCGAAGTAAATTATTGGGACAGCAGCTCCAGCAAAATGGTGGTTCTTTTTAATATGCTTAAAGCAATCGTTACCGGAGAAGTGTATGAAGAAGGCGAACATGGAAAAATTAATCTATAAAAACAATTAACTATAAAAACTTCGTCATGAAAAAATTAGAAAATAAAGTGGCAATCATCACGGGTGCTGCAGGTAGCATTGGAAAAATTACCGCTAAATTATTTTTAGAAGAAGGAGCAAAATTAATGTTGGTTGACCTTACTGATGACGAGCTGAAGAGAACGGCAGAGGAATTAAATAGTGAGCATGTACAATATTGTGTTGCCGATGTTTCAAAAGCAATTGACGTGGAACGGTATATAAATGAAACTGTAAAATTGTATGGAAAAATTGATGTTTTTTTTAACAATGCAGGTATAGAAGGTGCAGTAAAAGCTATTATAAATTACCCGGAAGAAATGTTTGATGAAGTAATTTCTATAAATGTAAAGGGTGCATGGCTAGGGAATAAATATGCAATACCCCAAATTAAAGATGGTGGAAGTATCATTATGACTTCATCGCTGTCGGGTATTTTAGGTTCCCATAATTTAAGTGCTTACATCATAAGTAAACATGCTGTAGTAGGCATTATGAGAGCCACAGCAATTGAAACTGCTCCCCGAAATATAAGGGTAAATTCTATAAATCCCGGCCCGGTAAATAACAGGATGATGCGATCAATTGAAGAAGGTGAAGTGGCCGGACATGCTGAAGAGGTAAAAAAACATTTGGAGAACACCATTCCCTTTGGACGCTATGCAGAACCCATTGAAATTGCCAAATTGGTCGTATTTCTTGCAAGTGATGATAGCCAATATATAACAGGTACTACACAGGTAATTGATGGGGGAATGTCTGTACAATAATTCAATTATAAAATAATACGATGAAAGATAGCTATCACTTTGTTGCCATTTCCGGGAGTTTAAGAAATCAATCTTATAACACAATGGTGTTAAAAACGACACAAAAACTTGCTCCTCAACATATTACTATTGAGCAACTCACTATTGCAGATGTACCTATGTATAATTTTGATTTGCATGAAAAGTTTTTACCTGAATCGGTTGAAAAAATAAGTACTGCCATCAAAACTGCCAATGCAGTTATCATAGTTACGCCGGAATATAATTATTCAATTCCTGGAGCGCTTAAAAATGTAATTGATTTTCTTTCCAAACACCCGGGAAAACCATTTGACAAAAAAGCGGTTGGTATCATTAGTGCAAGCCCAAGTTTGCTGGGAGGGGTGAGGGCACAATATCATTTGCGGCAGATATTGGTGGCGATAAATGCTATGACGATGAATGTACCCGAAGTAGTGGTTACTGAGGTACACAAAAAGTTTGACGAAAATGGGAATTTAACTGATGAAAAAACAAAGGAGTTTTTAAAAAAGTTTATAGAAGCTCTGGCAGTTCACAGCAGCACTTTAAGCAGCGACGTGCTGATGTAATTAAAATAAAAACGCAATGCAATCAACAAAAAGTCAAACAACAGTACGCATACTGCTCGGACTCTTTCTTCTTCTCGCAGGCATAAGTCATCTTAGCTTTCAACGTACCGCCTTTTTAGCACAAGTTCCGGAATGGTTGCCCATACCGCCGGATACGGTTGTTGTATTGTCTGGAGTTGTTGAAATACTTTTAGGAGCTTCCTTGCTTTTTCTGGTAAAACGGCAAACGACGGTTGGGTGGATAGTTGCCATCTTCTTTGTAGCAGTTTTTCCTGGAAATATTGCTCAATTAATTAATCACAAAGATGCCTTTGGTTTAAACTCCGATTTGCTTCGCTGGATAAGGTTACCATTTCAGCCACTGTTAATCGGTTTAGTATTGTGGAGCACAGGTGCATGGAGCGCCTGGAGAAACAAGATAAAATGGAAGAATCAATTTCATGAATTATTAATACAATAGTTCACTTATTGAAATATCTGTTTATCAACATTCAACTCATTTCTTCAAAAAATAAATAAAAATTTATCTGCTAAAGATGAAGCATTTACTAATAAATTGAAATTTTAAAAAAAAATCCGACTAATTTTTTTTACCATAATCGGTACAATGTTTATATCGCTTAGCTTAAAATATTTAGGTCAATCCAAGAATGGTGCATTTGTTAAACAAAAGGCAGCGCCCATTCTCATTATGGAAGTTTACAATAAATTATTAGAAGAGTAAAATATTAATATAAAATGCTGTCAGCAATAACCGATAAGAGACTGTTTCGTTCCTTACGAATAGTATGGTTTGCAGGAAGGGAATTGAAATAAATTTCAATTCCCTTTTATCGGATTTACTTCCTCAGCATTTATAAAAAAATAAATTGCCCAATAACTATTTTTATTATCTGTATAACACTTACAGCTATTGTTAAAACTCAATTTTACAAGCCAGCTAAATTGTAAGGACAGGTTATTGGTGAGGTCAAATCAGATATAATGAATTTAATGGACTAATAAATATTTCAAGTAAAAACTTTTGAATAAAAGTATAGGTTAATTTATTTTTTCAGTAATAAGGATAGAAAAGAAAAGTTTATACCAGGCATCGGCATCATTTGAAAAACGATAAATAAAAGATCGACAATGGATGTAAGAACTAATAACAATTTTTCACATTAAAAAAAATATTTATGAACGAGAATAAAGAAATTAGTCCGAAACTACAGGCATCAATAGTAATAAAAAATCTTCGTATGGCTTTTGAAAAAAATAAAGAATACACCCCTCTGGAAATAGATGCAATTGCAAATAATATTTTAGCTCATCTACCAGCCGATTATTCTATTGAAGAAATTAAAGAATACGAAAAAGATTATTTAATAGCACTTGATGAGGTTAAAAAAGAATTCTCGGAAAAGAAAAACTTATGGGATACTTTTTTAGATATTCTTGCAGGTGGTACACATCAAAGTCCGTCAGAGAAAGTTATGATGACAAGATGGATAGAGGGAGAAAAAGTGGGCCTTGAATAAATTATTTACACTAAATTTTTTGCAGAAAGAAATCAAATTTGTTTGAATTCTCTGTTATCAGCATTTTTAATGTTACTAATTTTTAAAAATTAAATGCAACGGTAAAACTTATTCAAAAGTTAATCAACGTTTTTAATACCGATTAAACAAAAATTTCACAAGTAGGGAAAATTCATTCTCTACATAAAAACAAAAAATTGGAAAAGAAATGACAATGACCGACAACATTGTGGCAATTGCCTCAACAGATTGTAAAACACTTGCTGCCGCAGTAACTGCTGCTGGGTTGGTAGAAACTTTGCAGGGCACAGGGCCTTTCACAGTTTTTGCACCAACTGATGAAGCTTTTGCTGACATACAATCAGAGGTGGACGAATTATTGAAACCTGAAAACAAAGAAAAACTTTCTAACATTTTGACTTACCATGTTGTAAGTGGAAAAGCGATGGCTGCTGATTTGGAAGACGGACAAGAGTTAACCACGGTGGAAGGGAGCAAATTAAAAGTGATGATGAAAGATGGAAAAGTAATGGTAGGTGATGCGGAAGTTACCACTGCCGACATTGAGGCTTCAAATGGAGTGATCCATGTGATTGATAAAGTGTTGTTACCCGCAGATTAAATCTATTACATCAATAAAATAAAGCCTTACTTGGGTAAGGCTTTATTTATTAAAAAGTATTTTTTACACACTTAAAAAACAATTATGAAATCAATTAAAAACGCTGTACTATTTGTAGCAGCAACATTACTGTCCATTAATGCAATGTCACAAACTAAAAAAGATATTGTTGATGTAGCAGTAGGTTCCGAAGCACACACCACACTTGTAGCGGCCTTAACAACTGCAGACCTGGTTACTACTTTAAAGGGCGAAGGCCCCTTCACCGTATTTGCACCCACCAATAATGCTTTTACAAAACTCCCTGCAGGTGCTGTTGATGATTTACTAAAGCCGGAGAATAAATCAAAACTTTCCGGTATATTAACTTACCATGTAGTTGCTGGCAAACTTGATGCTAAAGCTGTTATGGCAGCTATTAAAGAAGGCGGTGGCAAGGCAGTATTAACAACAGTTGCCGGAGGTATGTTAACAGCAAGAGTTGTAAAAGGAAAAGTTGTTATAACCGACGAAAAAGGCGGCAAGGCGACTGTTACAACAACTGACCTGGAGGCAACCAACGGCGTGATTCATGTTATTGATACCGTATTAATGCCAAAAGGATAAGGCAAAATAAAGAAGTAAAATATGAACAAGTGAGTAATTATTGATTTAGCTCGGTAAAATTTATCAAATATATCAGATTGGTATAACGGTTATCTTAGACACTGTGGTTTTCCAATCTTCATACAGTGACCAACGAAATGGTATACGAGTGAGCAACCGTTTATTTTATAAATTTTACTCAGCAAATCTTCTCTAATCAAAAATAATAATTTAGGAAACACCACTTCGCCACAAATTTTATAATCAAACAATCGCCTGTGTGGTTTTGCAGGTAATAGTTTTGAGTATTAAAAATAAATACATTTTTTATAAAAAATTTAACCAGGCACACGGTAATTAAAAAATTCGTATTGGTTTAAAACAGGTGTACGTACAATAACATTTTTTTAAAGGGGTCCAAAATGAGTTCAGGTTCTGGCAAAATATTTTTACTCAATAATTTATACTTTCATTTCACTCAGACAAATAATTTAAAATGCCCATTCAAACGATTAATCCCACAACAAATAAAGTGATTGAATCTTTCGCCGAAATGACAGACGATCAGGTAAATGAAGCGGTAGAAAAAGCAGCAAGCGCTTATGAAAGCTGGAAAAAGACGAGTTACAAATCGAGAGCTGCTATACTGCACAAGGTTGCTGGTTTGCTAAGAGAAAAAAAAGATATATTAGCGAAGATGATAACATTGGAAATGGGTAAGTTATTAGCACATGCTGAGGGCGAAATAAAATTAAGTGCTGAAATATTTGATTACTACGCCAAAAATGCGGAAAGCTTTTTGGCAGATAAAATACTGCATCCAACGCATGGTGATGCACTTATCAGGCATTCACCCATAGGTGTTTTGCTGGGTGTAGAACCATGGAATTTCCCTTTTTACCAGGTAGCCCGTTTTGCCGCACCAAATATTATGACAGGCAATACAATTTTAGTAAAACATGCTTCCATTGTTCCGCAATGTGGTATTGCCATTGAGGAAATATTTAAAGAAGCAGGAGCACCGGATGGCTTGTACACCAACCTGTTGATAGCCGGAAAACGGGCATCTGCACTGGTTGCAGATAAAAGAATAAAAGGCGTTTCGCTTACGGGAAGTGAGGAAGCCGGCGCAAGCATAGCTACTGAGGCAGGAAAGCATTTAAAGAAATCCGTTTTGGAACTGGGAGGAAGCGATGCCTTTATTGTACTGGAAGATGCAGACATGGATAAGACAGTTGAATGGGCAGTTACAGGCAGGATAAATAACAATGGTCAATGTTGTGTAGCCTCTAAAAGATTTATTGTAGTTGAAAGCGTGGCAGATATTTTTTTAGAAAAATTTAAAACCAGGCTTTCACAATTGATAGTTGGTGACCCTATGGATGCCACCACACAATTAGGGCCCATGAGTAGTGAAGCAGCAGCGGAACAAATAGCAACGCAGGTACAAAAAGCGGTCGACGGCGGTGCAACCATTTTATTGGGAGGAAAGAGGTTAAAAAGAGAGGGTGCTTTTATTGAGCCAACAATCATTACCAATATGCAAAAGGATAATCCAATTTATTATGAAGAAATATTTGGTCCTGTGGCTACATTTTTCAGGGTAATAGATGAGCAGGCCGCAATCGATTTAGCGAATGATTCACCTTATGGCTTGGGTGGTTCGATATTTACACAAGATATTGAAAGAGGAAAACGGGTTGCAGACCAGATTGATACCGGCATGGTTTTCATCAATCACCCAACGTGGACGCAAGCTGATTTGCCTTTTGGCGGCACAAAACGGTCTGGTTACGGAAGGGAGTTATCTGAATTGGGTATTGAAGAATTTGTAAATAAAAAACTAATACGCATCAGCGAATTATCAGATCCTTTTTAAACAAACCTTTCCTCATATAGTTTTAAGTATTTGAAATTTCAAATTTTTATAAAATGGAATACCCCGATTGTAGAAAATGCATAGATGCTTGCCTCGCCTGCGCCGTAGCTTGCAACAACTGCGGCTTCGAATGCCTGCATTCCCCGGAAGTAACGCAGCGCATAAGGTGCATTCAACTAAACCATGAGTGTGCAATTATCTGCTTTGCCGCCGCCAATATGTTGAGCTCTGGCAACAAATGGATCGGTGCACTTTACCAGGAGTGCGCTGAAATTTGCGATGCTTGCGCAGAAGAATGTGAGCTGCACATCCAGGTGGACTGTTGTAAAAAATGTGCTGAAACGTGCAGGAAATGTGCCGAAGAATGTAGAAGTATGCTTAAAATGGCAGCTTGAAATAAATCAACATTTTACTCTCTGGCAAAACTTAGTTACGTGTAAAATACCCTTTTGATTAATAGCACCTTAATAGAAAGGTATATGTTTAACACCTTTAAAACCGTTTGTCAAATTATACATAAATAAGAAATATTTAACCCAGGAATATTTAAAAAACTAAAATGAAAACAGCATTAGAGTTAAACGAAATGATTTTAGGGATAACTAATAAAATCAGGGCAAACCATCCCGAGTTGCTGGAATATTTAAATGAAATGCCGGTAACAGTTCCATACCAGGAAAATCCGGAAATAACCGTTAAAACCCTAACATCCTACTACGATTTGCTCGTAAACTTACTTTATAAATATGAGGATAATCATGGCGAAAAAGTGCTGGTAAATAAAATTGAAAATTTATCAATAGCCGAAATTATACCCATGGAATTAGACAATTCTTATCAAAATTTATTGACAGAAGCCAACAACCTTACCATTTCATATAATGATGTTGGCGAGGGAAGTATTCCCCTGATATTTATTCATGGTTTTCCATTTGAGAAGTCGATGTGGAAGGGACAACTTGATAGTTTAAAATCTTCCAATCGGGCAATAGCATACGACATCCGTGGCTTTGGCAAATCAACCGACGAAATTACACCGCTAAGTATTGAATTATTCAGTGAAGATTTATTGTCGTTTATGGATAAATTAAATATTGAAAAGGCAATTATTTGCGGTCTTTCAATGGGAGGATACATTGCTATAGATGCCATTAAAAGATTTCCAAAGCGCTTTGAAGCGTTGATTTTATGCGATACACAATGCATTGCAGATAGTGCTGAAGTAAAAGAAAACCGGTACAAAACAATAGAGCAAATTAAACTGGATGGCACATCTGAGTTTAATGAAAAATTTGTTAAAAGTATTTTTCATCCTGATTCATTAAACAATAAAACTGAATTAGTGGAGAACCTGAAAAGTATTGTATTTGCAAATTCAGGAGAGATAATTATCGCTGGTTTAACTGCTTTAGCAGAACGTTTGGAAACCTGTTCTATTTTAAAAACTATTCACATTCCAACACTAATTATATGTGGTAGAGAAGATAAAGTGACACCAGTTGCACAATCTGAATATATGCAGGGGCATATTGAAGGCGCTGGCTTAAAAATTATAGATAATGCCGGGCATGTTTCTAATCTTGAGCAACCGGATGAGTTCAATAAATGTTTACACGATTTTCTAATTTCTTTAAATGCTGTTTCTATGTGAGCGTGTAATTAGTAAATGAATGCAAAAATGGCAATACAATAAATTAATTTATTAATAATGAGAAGTAAATCTCTTTTATCAGCAACATTACTGGCACTTAGTTTTTTTTGTTGCAGATCATTCGTGAATGCTCAGGCTTATATTGATTTAGAGTCTGGTGCTGTTTTTACAGGTTATAATAATGTTCGAATTCCAGGTAATACAGGCACCCTATTTTCCCTGAAAAATGATTTAAACCCCGAACCGAATGCTTTTATTCGCATAAGAGCAGGATATACAATTAACTCCAGGCATACAATATCGCTGCTATATGCTCCTTTAACTGTTAAATCAAATGGATCCACAAATAAGCAAATTAATTTTGAAGGAGTAACGTTCCCTTCAAACACTCCTCTGAATGCGAGCTATAAGTTTAATTCTTACAGAATAACCTATCGATATGATATTGTAAAAAAAGCGAAAATTGAATTTGGATTAGGTTTTACTGCCAAAATTAGAGATGCAGAAATAGCACTAAGAAGCCAGGGATTAGCAGCTTCAAAAAAAAATGTAGGTTTTGTACCCATCATAAATTTCCGGCTTAATTGGAAAATGAATAATAAAGTTGGTATCCTCCTGGAAGGCGATGCATTGGCCGCACCACAAGGGCGGGCAGAAGATGTGCTGCTTGCCGGAACTTATAAATTCTCAGATCAATTTTTGTTTCGTTTTGGATATCGAATACTTGAAGGAGGAGCAGCAAACGATGAGGTGTACAACTTTACATTGTTCCATTATGCTTCTGCAGGTGTAACCTATACTTTTAAAAAGAGATTAAAACCAAATTAGTAGAAAAATATTAATTATGGACAAAGCAAAATTATT
>JBBQTZ010000168.1:0-10208 GCA_038234405.1 Chitinophagales bacterium | reverse complement strand
AAGGAAAGATGGTAACACTTAGTCAAAACGAAAACAAAAATTAATTTATTGAATATTCTTACAAAAAAAAGTCTGTATAAATTATTTTCATGTTTTTGCCTGCTTTGTTTGGTACAATATTCTAATGCGCAACTATTTTCTGACTATAATTTTAAATTTAAAACTTACACAACCGCTAATGGACTTGTGCACAACACTGTAAAAAAATGTATTGCCGATAACAACGGGTTTTTATGGATCATTACAGAAAATGGATTGAGCCGTTTTGATGGATACCAGTTCAAAAACTTTCAACATATCAACGGCGACTCTACAAGTTTACCAAGTAATTATTTGGTAGATATAGCTGTTGATGATAACAATAGAATCTTTTTAGCCTATATGTCTGGATGCTGCTACTACAATCCGGAAACACAGTCGTTCGTAACAATTAAAAATAAAAAAAGCGAGGTTGCGGCACAAAGTATCGCTTACAACAAAAAAAATAAACAGTTATACATTGCAACAGGAAACGGGTTGCTAACCTATGATAGGGATAAAAACTTAATTTCTACAACAAATTTAACTGAAAAAATTACGGGGGAAATTAGTTGCCTTTATCTTGATGATAATGATAATGCATGGTTGGTTGTAGGTAGACTTGGTTATTACAAATACACTATCAACAGCGATTCATATACCTATACCAAAGACGCTGCCATCAGCGTGTATCAAAATAACAATACTTACTATTTAAGTACGTGGGGCAATGGATTTAAACGGTTTAATGGTAATGCCGAAGCAACTAAAAAGGACATCGTTAAACAGGTATCAAACGAAACTAAATACGGAGATATTTTTGTTGGGTGCGCCGTAAACGAAAAACTTACGGGGAGCGACATTCTTTGGGTGGCTACCAGCACTACTGGAGTTGCTTTATACAGTAAATCTCAGCACAAATTTGTAAAGCACTTTACTAATCTTCTTCAAAATAAAGATGGAATAAAAACAAACTTTAATTGGTATATATATACTTCACCTGAAGGAAGTTTGTGGATTTGTACTTGGCAAGGCCTGGTAAAAGTAAACGCCATGAATCAGCAATTTGAAAGTGCTGAATTACCCGAACTTGATGGCAACTACTATAATTGTATTTCTGGCATTATAGATGACCCATTTGAAAAAGATATTGCATGGATGTCTGTAAATGGAGGGGGGCTGGCTAAGTTTAATAAAGAACGAAATAAATTACTGCAATGGTATTTTCATCCATTTAAAGACCCCAATGATGTAAAAACATATGACAAAGGCTGGCTTATATCTATCATAAAGGATAGCAGTAACGTACTCTGGAGCCCTTCTTATGGAGGTTTTGCAAAAATTAAAAATGGCAACCCCACTTTTTTAAATTTAAATCATAAAGGAAAACTTTGCTATCCTATTGCAAGCTACCAAGATAGTAAAGGAAATATTTGGCTCGCAGGCCGATTTATTTTTCAGTTTAACCCTTATACAGAAAAAAATATTGTTTGGGATTTTCCTTCATCTGACACTCGTTACGATTTTTATGCAATAGCAGAATCTCCTGAAGGTGATATTTTGATCGGTTGTAACAATGGATTATTTAAAATAAATACGACCACCAAACAAATTACGCAAATTAGTTTCTGGAAGAGTGAGGTTGACAAAGCTTCCTGGAATAATGTAAAATCACTTTGTTGCATTGGGAATGAATTGTACATAGGAACTTTTGCCGGCCTGGCAAAAATGAATCTGACTACCAATGAAATTGATGTTATTGGCAAAGAACAATATTTAAACAGGGTAAGCTATACATCATTACATCTATCAAAAGATAGCATGTTGTGGGTGTATGCATCAAATGGATTATATAGGTACGACCCCACAAAAAAATTATTTGCCGTTTTTAGAGCTTCGGATGGAATTTATAATTTAAGCAACGACCCTTCTATATTTTTTACCTACAATGAAAAAACTTATTTGGGCTACAGAATGGCCTACACACGTTTTGATACAAAAAATATAGAAACTAATCCTCAAAGACCTACACCATATATTGTTACTTCAAATGTGAAGAACTTCAATGATCCAATTAATTCAAATGAATACCTTAAACTTACTTATTCGCAAAATGACATAACTTTCGATTTCACCGCCATTGAGTATAATTTTCCAGAAAAGGTAACTTTTAGCTTTAAGTTAGAGGGTTTTGATGCTGCATGGAGTTCAGCAACACGGTTACGAACAAAAAGTTACACAAACCTGCCCAATGGTGATTATACGTTTAAGGTAAAAGCATTTAACAATGAAGGAATAGCTGGTGAAATGATCGCAACATTTCACTTTAATATTTCACCGGCATTCTGGCAAACTTGGTGGTTTAAAGCTTTTTGCGTTTTATTGTTTGTGGCAATAGTGATAATGATTGCCTTAAAAAGGATTCGGCTAATTCGTCAGGAAGAGTATAAAAAAACGGCTATCAACAAATCGTTTGCCGAGCTAGAAACAAAGATGCTACGAAGCCAGATGAACCCACATTTTATTTTTAATTCCTTAAACTCAGTCCAAAAATATATTTGGGAGAATAAGGAAGAAGATGCTGCTGAATACCTGGCCAGTTTTGCAAAACTCATCAGGGCAATATTGGAAAATTCAAGGAAAGAAACTATTTCTTTAAAAGAAGAGATGGATGTTATGAAATTATATGTGGAGCTGGAACATCGCCGTAGTAACGGTCGTTTTAATTATTCCATAAAGGTGGATGAAAATCTTGACCAGCAATGTGTTTTTTTGCCACCATTAATTATGCAGCCATTCATTGAAAATGCCATCTGGCATGGATTGAATAAAAAGGATATGGTGGGAAACCTATTGATAGAATTGAAGCAAAAAAATGGTGAGCTAGTTTGTATAATTGATGATGATGGAATTGGGCGGCAGCAAAAGACAGCCATTGGAATGGCAGAAAAGAAATCGCTCGGTGTAGAGATTACACAGCAGCGGATAGACCGCCTGATGCAAACAACCCGCCAACATGCAAGTGTAGTTATTGAAGATAAAAAAGAAAATGGCCTGGCCTTAGGTATCAGAGTAGTTATAACTTTACCCATACAAACCCAATAGTTTATGCTCAGTTGTTACATTGTTGATGATGAACAAAACGCAGTAGATGCCTTGGTAGCGATGCTAAAGAAAAAATTTTCTCAGCAGGTTTCTATATGCGGTAGCAATATTAAAGCATCGGTAGCAATCGTAGAAATAGAGGCTTGCCAGCCAGATATAATTTTTATAGATGTTGAAATGCCAGAAATGAATGGCTTAGAATTACTTAAATATTTCCCTGAAAGAAAATTTTACACAATTTTTACAACCGCTCATGAAAAATATGCATTACCGGCACTAAAAGCCGCCGCTACAGACTACTTGTTAAAACCGCTGTCACCGCAGGATGTGTACGATGCGCTGCAAAAATGTATAGAGAAAACGGTAGCAAAAGATACCAACAACCATCCGGTTCTTCATAAAATAAGCTTAGCCAGCGTTAGCGGTTTGATACTTGTTAATACAGAAGATATCATCCGCATTGAAGCAAAAAATAATTACTCTCATTTTTATTTCACAAACCGATCTAAAATTATTGTTAGTAAAACCCTCAAGGAATTTGACGAACTATTATCTGCTCGTAATTTTTTTCGGGTACACCAGTCGCACCTCATCAACCTCAATTATGTTGAAGGGGTACAAACCAGCAATGGCGATTGTGTTTTGCTGCACCAAGGGCATAAAGTTGAAATAAGCCGCCGCAAAAAATCGGATTTTCTCCAAGTGATCAAAATGCGCTGATCCCAATTCTCGCCCGGTTACACCGAATTCTTAATCAATTCATCCACGTTCTTATTGTAGGTGTAAAATAGTGAACCCCTTCATTACTTTACGAGGCTATAATATGTCTTCAGCAATACGAATACAGGTAGAAATACAAAACCACGGCTACTGGCTGAATGTATATATAACCTATCAAACAGACGAAGAGATGGTAGCCAAATTACAAAATGAAAATGGAGAGATATTAAAGAAAGTAACGCTTAAGGAAGGTAACAATTCAATTGACATCAGTAATATCAAAAACAAAATTGTAAACCTTAAAATTGAAACACCCTACGAAACAATTTTAAAAAAATTAAATCTCTCTTAGAAATGAAAAAAAAATTCGCCATTCTGTTTATATTGTTTTCTACAAATTGTATGGCGCAAAACGTAGGCATAGGCACCACTACCCCTACCGATCAATTACACACTACCGGTACTGTAAGGTTACAGAAATATACGGGTGCAACAACCAGATTGCTGCAAATAGATTCTTCAGGAAGATTAGTTGCAACGTCTGCAGGCGCCGTCTTTTCAAACAATACCGCACAAGCTATTAACGATAATGGTTGTGCAACTGGCACAGGTATTTCGAGTAGTATTACAATAAGTGGACAGCCAAATATACCCGTTCAATCCTCCAGAATAGCAGTAAAAGTCAATATTACTCATCCTTTCGCGGGCGACTTAAAAATTTATTTAATTCCTCCAAGTATCAATGTACTGACCTTGGCCAATGGAAATGGTGGCTCCGGAGATAATTTTACAAATACCCTATTTACAGATCAAGCACTCAGTTCAATAAGCGCAGGTATTGCACCGTTTACAGGTCAATACAAACCAATTGGAGGTGTAGCTGGTTGTAACATACCTAATACAGCAGTAAGTAATTTTTCGTCAATCGGTTTTGGAGCAATATTACCAAATGGTACCTGGACACTTAAAGTATTTGATGCTGCAGGTGGTGATGTAGGTGTATTGAATGATTGGTCTATTTCTTTTACAGGTCCGGAATCGATTACAACAGCAGAGGAAAATAATTTTATACCAAAACTAGTGGATGGTAATTTTACGGCGAGTAATATTTATCAGCCTGCAGGCAGCACAAATATTGGTATTGGCACTACCAATCCAAGTTATATTTTAGATGTAAATGGAAGAATGCGTTTAAGAGGTACTGGCCCTTTTGCAAGTGCAGGTATATGGCACAACAAAGCAGATAATACGGAAGCAGCATTTATAGGAATGGTAAACGATAGTACTTATGGTTTTTATGGCAATAGTAATTGGCGTATGGGTTTCGATGTAAAAAATGCTCAAATGGGTATTGGCACTACAGACCCTTCCGCACCACTTTCTTTTGCAAGTGCGGTTGGCAATAAAATAGCATTATGGGGTGATGCCACAGGAGGACATTATGGGCTAGGGATACAAGGTTCTCTAATGCAATTATATTCAAGCGCATCCAACGCCGATATAGCATTTGGCTATGGTTCCAGTTCAGCATTCACCGAAAATATGAGGATAAAAGGCAATGGAAATGTAGGTATTGGCTCACCCAATCCAAACTCTAAACTGGAAGTGATAGCAAACAATACATCACAAACAGGTTACTTTCAACAAAATGGAACAGGTGCAGCATTAAGTGCTTTTTCAATAAACGGAACTGGGTTAAATGCTACCTCAAATAGTGCTTCTTCTCCTGCTTTAAATGCCTCTGGCCTCGGTGGTGGCCCTGCCATAGTCGCAAATGGACAAATAAAAATCGTTGATGGCACACAAGGCAATGGTAAAGTACTTACCAGTGATGCAGCCGGTAATGCAAGCTGGCAAAAAGCTCCATATGGAAATACAGAACGGTTTCAATTTTTAATAGCTAGCGCATTTGGGAATCCAAATGCTTTAACAACAGTTTATAATTTTGGAACTGCTACTACTACCTATAATTTGGGGCAAGATCAAATTTCAATAAATATCATGAAGTCGGGTTTATATCATTTTGAAATTAATACCAATCAAACTTTGACGGGTGATTATTCGATAACTAGTGCAGCACCTACTTTACAATTTATCTATTATGGATTAACTGGTAATATTTTGAAAGGATTCACACCCTTTAGTTTATTTGGTCCAAATTTGAGCTATTCCTCTTACGATAAATCCTATGAAGTGTTTGTGAACGCACCTGCAACCTTTTATGTTTCTTCATTTAAACGAACTCCAAATTTTGAATATAAGTTAATAATCACTGGCCACTTAATAGCAGATTAAACGTATAAAAAAGAATACGCTAAATCTTCATCATAGTTTTGTTACAGGTAGTTGTGTGCACAGGCCGAACTCCCCTGTTAGATGTAATATTTTTTGGTTTTCAGCCGGGTTTCCGGGAAGGCTTTACCGCAACCCTGGTACTCGTCAACATGGTCAGATGTTATAAAACGTGACTGTATAAGGGTATCATTTCAAATCATATTTATAGTGAAAAACCATCATCAACCTAAATTAGAAACTGTTTACTAGACAATTTTAAAAAATCAAATCACTTTCTGTTATGAAAAAAATATTAGGTATAGGTTTTATACTTTGTTGCGCAACAGGTGTAGCACAAAATGTGGGCGTGGGCGAAGCAAATCCTACCGCCATGAAACTACAGGTAAAAACTGCGGATAGTGCCGTAATGCTTTTGCAAAATTCAACAGCAGCTGGTAGTAATATAAAAACAGGAATGTACTATAAAACTGGTAGTAATTTTTCGGGAGCTATTACAACCATAGGAAGTGGTGCTACTTTTAGGATGGGAATGTTTACTTACGGTGGTCCTACACCCTCTTCTCTTATAGAAAGAGTAAGTATTTTGGATAATGGTAATGTTGGTGTGGGCACAACAAACCCAACTGCGAAATTAGAAGTAGCAGGAACTTTTAAACTTGCCGATGGTACCGAGGGCGCTAAAAAAATATTAACAAGTGATGCAGCAGGTAATGCAAGCTGGGCAAAGGCTGCTTATGGTAATATAGAACGCTTTCAGTACACCATTAAAGCTAATTCCGCAAACCCTATTGTTATAAGTACAGATTATAGCTACGGCACAACTACAACCAGTTACACAGCGGGAGCAGATAGGTTTTACATAAATTTTACTACTCCCGGTTTATATCATTTCGATATTCATTTCAATCATGTGGTAACTGGAAATGCTACTATTACCAGCCCCAACCCGCTCACCAGCGAAGTTAATTTTGCTACATCAACCCGTTCGTTTTCCAGCTATGTGCCATTTTACGCAGTTTTAGGTGGTGCTTTATCAACTGCTTCATTCGATAAATCATTAGATGTATTTGTACCTTCCTCCGGTTATTTTTATGTAGGAAGTACCAAACTGGCAAATAACTTTAATTACGTTTTGACAGTTACTGGCCATTTAATTTCAGAATAAAGTACTGCACATATAAAAAATTAACTTCTGCTTTCATTCATACACTCGCAATGGTTAAAGGCAAACAAAATAAAAAAAATATCTTAAAAATAAACATCATGAAATCAATCATCACATTATTAATCTTTTTTACATTTTCATTTACGCTAGCAGCGCAAAATGTTGGTGTAGGAGAAACCACTCCTACCGCCATGAAACTACAGGTAAAAACTGCGGATAGTGCAGTATTGCTTTTGCAAAATTCAACAGCATCGGGAGCCGACATTAAAACAGGGCTGTATTATCGAACCGGTAGTTCTTATTCTGGCGGTATTGCAACCATAGGAAGTGGGGCTACTTTTAGGATGGGTATGTTTACATTCGGGGGTGCAACGCCATCAGCTTTGCTGGAAAGATTAAGCATTTTAGATGGTGGTAATGTTGGCATTGGTGCAATAAATCCAGGTTATTTATTGGATGTAAATGGGAGAATGAGGCTGAGAGATAAAGGTGGAAGTGTCACTGCAGGTATATGGCACAATAAAGCAGATAATACAGAAGCGGCATTTATAGGCATGGTAAACGATAGTACGTATGGTTTTTTTGGTAACGGAACAGCGGGTAATTGGAAAATGGGTTTTGATATAAAAAATGCCAGGATGGGTATCGGTGTTACAGACCCTGCTTTGCCATTGTCTTTTGCCAGTTCACTTGGCAAAAAAATATCCTTATATCGAGGAACTACCGGTGATGCAGGCTTTGGCGTTTTTGGAAATGAGTTAAGAATAAATAGTGATTACAGTGGATCTGATGTCACGTTTGGCTTTGATAATTTTACTAATGGGTTTACAGAAAATATGCGTGTGAAAGGTAATGGTAATACTGGTATTGGTGTTAATAATCCACTATATAAACTTGATTTAAACGGAAGGATGCGTATTCGCCATAGCGGATTAACGTCTGGTATATTTTTTAATAATTCTACTAATACCGAAGCTAGTTTTATTGGCCAATATACAGATAACCTTTTCGGCATTTTTGGTAATGCCTGGAAATTTGCAATTAACAGAAATGACGGAACAGTTTACTTAGGCAGCAACAATCTTGATAATGAAAATTTAAATATCGGCTCAGGATATAAATTACGTGTATTCGGAAAAATAATCGGTGAAGAAGTAAGAGTGCAATTAAAAAATGCGTGGCCTGATTATGTTTTTGAAAAAGATTACAAAAGACTTTCGCTTTCAGATTTAGAGAAATTTGTAAATGAAAATAAACATTTACCCAACATGCCTTCTGCAAAAGAAATAGAAAGAGATGGCCAGCATTTGGGAGAAATGCAAAGAAAAATGCTGGAGAAAATTGAGGAGCTGAGTTTGTATGTGATTGAATTGAAAAAGGAAATTGATTTATTAAAGCAAATTAAATAATCCTAAAAAAATAAAAAATATGCATTTAACATTTTTAATATTTTTAAGCGCGTTGCTATCAGGCAACTTTGTATTTGCACAAAATGAGAACAGAACCCGGTTTAATGGATGCGCCACTGGTGAAAATGATTCTGCAAAATATATGCTTAACGCCAAAGCATTTTTAACTCAAAAAAAATCAGAGGCAGCTAAAGGTATTAACGGAATTACAAGCCTTACCTCACCTTATCTTATTAAATGTTTTATACGAATTTTCAGAAATACAGATCAAACAAGCCAAGCTGTAACTATAGAGCAGGCAAGGCAAAACTTTGATGAAATGGCTGTACAATTTTTTGGTCATGATATTTGTTTTCAGTTAATAGGCATCGATTTTATGAATGATGACTATGGCAATAGTATGCCTTATGACACATTACTTGGTACAGATTATAAAAATTATTTAACCACCAAACGAGCTACGGGGTGCTTTACCATTTTTATACATAATGCTTTTGTAAACAGTGGTAGTAGTGGTTACGCTTATGGCATACCTAATGATTTTGTGAGTATTGCACGCTGGGCTGCATTAAGACCGAATAGTAGTAATGTACGTTCTATATTCGCACATGAGGTAGGGCATGGGCTTGGGTTATACCATACTTTTCAGAGGCAATATTATAACGACAACACTTCTAAAGCTGAACAAGTAACCCGCCTTCCTCTAAACAGCTGCTACAGTTGCGAAAGTTTTGGTGATCTCTGTTGCGATACTCCTGCGGATTTTTTAGGGTCTCAACAATCTGTTAATGCAAGTTGTGTTTTTATAGGCACGCAAAAAGATACTTGTGGCCCAACCACTTATGCCCCAAGTATAATTAACATTATGAGTTACATGCCATGGGGCTGTATTTCGGCTACATCAACAGGTTTTACAACCGATCAAGAAACACGAATGCAAGCCACTATCAATGATAATACGGGCCCTATTTACTTTAAAATAGCACCCGATGTAAATTTCTTTGGTTACAATGGCTCTATACCTAGTGGCTTTTATATTGTTACTGCTCGTAATACACTTACTAACTCTGGCACAGGAAATTACACCGGCAGTTCAAATGTTTATCTCACCGCAACCAATACGGGCAGCATAGTTGTTGGAGCTGGTGTTACATTTAGTCCTTCTACAAATGGGTTGGCAATGTTAAATATCGCGGGGTGTAATTAACTTTTTTAAAATATGATCCTATGCTCGTCTCAAAGCAGAATCGTTACTTAAATATGTATGAATTACATTTCTTTATTGTACGTTTATGATTTTTCCTAAGAGACTTTGTAGAAAAGAAAATTGATTTTAAGGAAGCCAAAAGGGGTGGTGATTTTAATACTCTTTGCAAATGCTTATAGTACGCTTTTGCCAACTAAACAATACAATTCATTTTTTCTTCTTTTTCTTTCCCATATCTATTCTCTATGGTTATGCTGAAGAGGTAAAAGTCTTTACGCCGTTACCACCT
>JBBQTZ010000167.1:0-10278 GCA_038234405.1 Chitinophagales bacterium | reverse complement strand
TGGCATAGTGATTATTGTATTATACTTTTTAAGGTTCCATTTGTTAAATCCTAAATATTTAACCCAACGCTCACCCTACAATGTTTTTGTGTATGCATTTAGCTTGTTGATACATATTGCTAAAAATCTTATAATTTTTTTTATAGCAGATGGAAGGCGGAAGGGGTTGCAAGGGAACAAGAGCGCTTTTTTAGCGCTTTTTGTAATTTATTATTGTAAACAATTACGGCCGGTTGTAGTAAATATTCTTTTGTTATAAACAGCAGTTGACAAGTTTTGTTTTTAAAAAAATATTTTTACAATACTGTATGGCAATTGCATAGGAAGTTTTTTTCAATAACTAAGCTGGTAAGTCCATTCTTTTTAGGGCATCCCTATCTACCCTGCCGCAGTTTTATTTCGGAACAGGCCTTAAAAGCCACAGGGGCTTTTGAGGAGATTTTACACAAAGGCTTTGTGGGCAAGCCATTTTACCCGACGCAATTTTGCAAGTTGATTAAAATTTACATTTGAGCTTACATTATTTTTTGAGACATTTTGTAAAGCTATTTTCATTTTCGCTTTGTTGTGCGGCGAGTTTGCAGCCCAAAAAACAAAGTCCTGCCAAAAACATTGGCTAAGAAACGGAAAAAGACTCAGAGCGGAACCAGACTGAGAAGTTTTATAATGCAGAGGGAGACACGGAGCAGAAGGAGGTTTGTGCCGTGCAGAACCCGCCGCTATTGCAGCAAAATGTATGAGCTGAATACTCTCCTGCCTTAAAAAATTTACTTACGCCCCCGTTTGGTCTCTCACCAACGAGCATAAATGATAAAGATTTAAACAGTCCTCCCGAATACCGGCGAATCCCACGGCTACGCTGCAAAGCCTTCAGTGGAGACTCGCCCTGGAACGTTTACATGCTGAGTGAGACCCGGAGCGGAATTAAGTCACCGGCAGTAAAATGTGGCAAGAAGTGTTTCGTGGAGCCACGAACCATGGCTGAGCCCTGGCGCTCTCAGGCGGGTTTCCGTGCGGCAGGTATGTTTGCCGGGGCAGAACCCGCCGCAATCAATAAATGGCAGCATGTATTAATGCCTGATGAGAACAAAATGATTGTAATTAACAGCTTGCATTGGCTGGTGCAGCAGCAACTGATTAAAATATACGGTTACGTAATAATGCCCAGTCACATTCACTTGATGTGGGAGCAATTGTGCATGAACGGAAAAGAGTTTCCTAAGAATAGTTTTGAAAAGTTTACTGCTAAAAATTTAGTGAATAAGATGAAACAAATGAAAGACATGGCGCTTAAAAACTATGTGGTAACAGCAACAGACAGGCAATACAATATCTGGCTTAGAGAGCCATTGGCAATAAAAGTTTTCAGCAGGCATTTGGCTGCCCAAAAGTTGGAATATATACCTGCCCGACAAGTTATTCAGGCGGGCATCTGAACCCGATGCAACCTCATTGGTTGTTATGCAACAGCCCTGCGGAGTATAGGTTTTCTTCTGCAAAATTTTATGAACAAAACGTGGATGAGTTTGGGTTGCTTACATATTTTCGGGAGGTATTCTAAAGCAAGCAGTGTTCGGTGGGGACACCGAACACGGGAGCAGTTTACAAACCAATGAATGCAGCCGAAACAGCCAAAGCTGCTAAAATATTGCAGATCGCAAAGCTAAAAATGCTGCTGCAAAGCAATCAAAATCCATCCTTGATAAAATTTGCTCCTAATCGCTTGATATAATAAAGTTCACTAAACATAATCCTGGTATTGATTCCGTTCACAAACGGCCAACTTTTTTATAGCATAGTAGGAAATAACTGATATGGGCTGCGATTCGCTTCATTGTTAAACCAATTTAAAAAGGTAATTCGTTTTTCGGAAAATCAACATAAGTTAAATCATCATCGGCTTCATTCCATATTTTAAGGCAGGGGCAATATTCTTTAAACACACAATCCGGTGCGTAACCGGTACAATAATCAAAGCCCATAAACCCGGTGTTTACGATGGAGGTTTTTTTATTCAGTGTATCTACGGTCATTGTGTAGGCAATTGGTAATGGCAACAATTCGGGCAAACTAATATAAAGATTCCAGGTAAACATCATTTTCCGGAAAGCTTCCAATACCATTTTTATTTCGGTATCATTTAATTGTTCCGGCGGTGGAAAATTAATGGTATCCAAACCGCAGTAATAACCAAGGCTGTGATCTGGATCATCACCCTCAACCCATTTTTCTAACTCTTCCATTTCTTGTTCAAAAGATATTGGTTGCTTTTCTTCCAAAGAAAATTCCGTGCGGTGTGCAGCGGTAATGTCGGTTAGTAGGTGTGGGAGATATGGGTGCATGGGGTGAAGGTTGATAAATTTCTCTTCCGATATTGAAAAAAGTAGTAACTAATTATTTAGCAAAAAACGACTTTGTATTTTTTGTTCAGGGAATTAATTAAGTTGCTAAAAAAAAAATCAATGTTTATTAAATTAATTCTGATTGGCAGGCCTCTTGCTCATCATAAATCAAACCAATTTCGGAATTATATTTTTTAGTTAGCATCCAATATGATATTTCAAGTAGCTTACTCTTATTTGTTTCAAAAACAAATGAAGTCTTATACAAATTTTCTTCATTATCTCTAATAAGCCGGGCAAATTTATTTTTCCTTATTTGTACTTTCAATCTATCAGCACCAATAAAATCATATACTGACAAATAGTTTTCAAATCGTTCTTTAAATCTTATGGGCAGTACTTTTATTCCATCAAATTGTTTATAAAAACCTTCCTCTTTTTTTTTCGAATGTAATAGTGGAATCAATAGGTTTTCGACAGTGAATTTTAATTCATGATAAGTGTTTTCAAATATTTTTTTACTTTTTTCATCCCAACATGGATAAACATTTGATATTTATTTAAAGTTGTTTAAAATCCTTTGTTTGCCTTCGTTCTCTTTATCGTTCTTATGATAAAGTTCTATAAATGTTATTTTTTGTTCGGCTTCAAAGTGAGCATAAATTAATCTCAACCCTGTATTTACTCCACGCCCAGGGGATTCTTTGCTTCTATTCTATCTTTAAATAAACCTGAAATTCCGTTCCTTTATCTAACTGGCTTTTCACCAAAACCTTTCCTCCGGCAATACCAACAATTTCTTTTACTAAATATAATCCTATGCCTGTACCTTCAATAGCGTTCTCCAATCTGTAATACTTTGAAAATATTGCATCAAACTTACTTTCGTGAATACCAATACCATTATCTTTTACTGATATCACTATAAAATCATTTTCTTTATTGGTGGTAACAACAATTTTAGGTTGTCGTCCTGTAACCTTAAATTTTATAGCATTATTAATCAAATTATAAATAATCGTTCTTAATTTTCTCCTGGAAAAAGTGATTTCCGAAATATTAATTTCACTTGTGATTATTGCATTTGCAGCAATAATATTATCGCTTAATGTGAGGCGAACATCTTCCAATATATGTTCAAAATTCAGGAGTTCTTCGTTGGCTTTATATTTGTATTCATCCTCTCTAACTTCCGTTAACTCTTTAATGAGTTTGTGCATTTTTGTTAAAGCATTGTCCACAATTTTTAGCAGAGAGTTGAATTCCTTTTCATCATTTGGAGACACATTTTTAAACAACTCTATTGCCACTACCAAATTAGTGAGTGGATTTTTTATGTCGTGAGAAATGGTGTCTAACAAAATTTCGTGATCAGCAATTAATTTTTCTTGTTCTTTCAAATCTTTAATCCGCATGGTAATTTCAACAAATGTTATAATTACGCCATCCGTTTTATTATCCCTCATTTTTACATAGGGGATAATATTCATTTGGTACCAACGCAGGTCGGTAGTTTGTATTTCTTTTTCAAGAATTTCATTGCTTTTAATTACCTGCTCAATATTATCAACAATAGAGGGGAAACGGAAGTTATCTTTTATGTCATTTATAGGTCTGCCAACATCACTGGCAGACAAATTAAACTGTTTCATAGCAGGAGGTGTAAATTTCTGCAGTTTCAGTTCTCCATCTACAAACAATTGAGGAATTATCGTATTTCTAAAATAATTTTCCAACTCATCATTGTGTTCGATAAGTTCTTGTATTTGTTGGTTTTTATCAGCCATTTTTGTTCAATATTTATAGTCAATTTAGAAAGTAGCAGGGTGTTCAACAAGGTTACAGCTTACCCGTACAATGCCTCTATTACCAGCAAATATAAAAATAATTTTTTTTTTCAATCATTCTCAAAGCTACAGTTTAAGAACGTCCGTTGCAGCATTTTCCACGGGTGCATCCCAAATTGTCGCAGTAACAAGCGTTCGGTGAGGACACCGACCACGGCTGGGCCTCGGTCGGTGTCCTCACCGAACGAAATCAGGAGCAACAATTTGGGATGCACCCTTTTCCGCTACCACCCGGGTTCACCATCTTTAGAAAAATTATTTACCAGGCTTTTACTATTTACCGCACCTTAATTACCGGCAACGCAATCTTAGCAATGCTTATTGCTTGTTGAGATACAATGGTGGAAACGGGAAATTGTTTGTGCCCGCTCAGCAATTTATCCCAACATTTGCTTTAGCGCATCTTTAAAACTGAGTGGCTTAAATCCAAGCTCCTGTTTTGCCTTCTCAATGATAAATCCAGTACGCAAGGGCCTTTGAGCCGGTTGGGTAAATACAGTCGCATCTACTTTTGTGATAAGCGATTTATCTAAATGAAGATAGTTGGCAGTTGCAATAGCCATATCAAATGGACTCATACCTTCTTCACCAGAAATGTGATATATACCTGTAGCTTTTTTTTGAAGTACCAGCAGTATGCCTTTTGCCAAATCTTTTACATAGGTTGGTGTGCGCCATTGATCGCCTACTACTTTAATAGGTGTTTTAGTCTCTAAATTATTTTTTACCCAGCTTATTACGTTGCTTCGGTTACCTGTTAAAATATTGCCAAATACCAAAACGGTTCTTACAATGCTCCAGGTAAGGTTGCTTTCTGCTACAGATTTTTCAGCCGCCAGTTTGCTGCTACCATAATAATTTACCGGACCAGTTGTATCAGTTTCGGTATATGGCCCATGGATACCATCAAAAACAAAATCGGTAGAAACATACAAAAAATATGCATTGACCAATTCGGCAGCCTCTGTTAAAAAACGGGTAGCAGTTACATTAATTTCCCAGCAGGCAATTTTATCTAACTCACACGGGTCGGGTTGCGTTAAAGCCGCCGCATGAATAATTGCAGTTGGTTTATGCAACTGTATAAAATCATTTACTGCAATGCCATCAGCAATATCTAAAGTGTAGTAATTAAATAAAGAAGAACGCTCAAATGGCAAGCGGCTTTCGCCCCTGCCAGTGGCTATAATTTGATGGTTGGTTGTATCTAGCAGCATCTTTATCAAATGCTGCCCAAGCAGACCATTAGAGCCTGTAATGAGCAACTTCTCTCCTTCCTTCGCTTTTTCAAAAGTTGTAATCTGTTTAATCATGTTATTGCCGGCTGTTTTCGCTTTTAACTTATCATTTTTTAAAAGATGGGTTTCATACCCAAATTAACCATTATAAAGCTCCAAATATCTGCTGCTTCCTCAATTACTTTACCGGTAGGCTTACCTGCACCATGGCCGGCTTTACTTTCAATACGTATAAGGGTTGGGTTGGTACCGTTATTCATTTGTTGCAGCGTTGCGGCAAATTTAAAACTATGTGCCGGTACTACTCTATCATCATGATCTGCGGTGGTTACCAAGGTAGCAGGATAGGTTGTATTCTTCTTTAAATTATGAAGGGGCGAATATTTAAATAGATTATCAAAATCTTCTTTTTTATCACTTCTTCCATACTCAACAGCCCAGGCCCAGCCAATGGTAAACAGGTGATACCTTAACATATCCAGTACGCCAACTTGTGGTATAGCTACTTTAAATAATTCAGGATGCTGCGTAATGCAGGCACCCACTAACAAGCCGCCATTGCTTCCGCCACGGATGGCTAGTTTAGAACTATTGGTATAGTTATTATCTACCAAATATTTTACTGCACCAAACACATCATTAAATACATTTTGCTTGTTTTGCAACATGCCGGCTTTATGCCAATTTTCGCCATATTCATTTCCGCCACGCAAGGTTACCTGTACATAAACACCTCCCTGCTCAAGAAAAAAAGCATTGGAAATACTGAAAGATGGTGTTAAAGGAATATTGAATCCACCATAACCATACAATAGTGTTGGATTGTTACCATCTAACTTTACACCTTTTTTGTAAGTAATAAACATGGGTACCGAAGCACCATCCTTGCTTTTGAAAAACTTTTGTACAGTGATATAATCTTTAGGATTAATTTTTAGCTCAGGCTTACGAAAAAGTTCACTTTTGCCGGTTGCAATATTGTACTGATAAATAGTATTGGCCGTACTAAATGAAGTGTAAGAATAAAAAATTTCCTTGTCTGTTACCTTTCCACCAAAACCGCTTGCAGTACCAATACCCGGGAGTTTTATTTCTCTTTCCAACATACCGGTTACATTATATTGATAAACTTTACTGCTTGCATCTTCCAAATAAGTAAGCAATAGTTTACCGCCTGCTGTACCAACATTCTCAAGCAATTTGGTGCTTGTTGGTACTATTTCAATCCAATTTTTCTTTGTACTATTTTTGGGATCAATGCTAACCAGTTTGTAATTAGGTGCATCAATATTTGTTTTTACCAACAACCTGTCGCCAATATTATCTACCACATCTGCTTCGTCAGAAAAGCCTTTTATCAGTAAAGAAAAATCAGTACCAGCTACCAAATCTTTTACCCAAAGTTCTGCACCACTTGTACCTTCAGACATATTTACCACCAAAAAACGATTGTCTTCTGTAAGCCCGCCGGTAATGGTACGCAATGGATGTTCCTTATCTTCAAAAATAATTTTATCTTCAGATTGAGCAGTTCCAATTGTATGATAATAAAGTTTATGAAATTCGTTTTGTTTACTTAATAATCCTTTTTCATCTGCCTGCGGATAACGGCTATAATAAAACCCATCATCACCTTTCCAGGAAATGCCGCTAAACTTGATCCATTGTAATTTTTCGTTTAGTAATTGCCTGGTATTTACATCCATAATGTAAGCCTCCTGCCAGTCGCTGCCACTTTGCGCCTGCAGGTATGCACAGTATTTGGCAGATTTGGTGAATGCCGGCACACCGGGTGCAGCGGTTCCATCTTTGCTCATAGCATTGGGATCAATAAAAATTTCAGGAACACCTTTAAGCCCTGTTTGACGGTACAATACGCTTTGATTCTGTAATCCATCATTTTTATAAAAATAGTAGTACGCACCTTCTTTAAAAGGCGAACTATATTTTGTATAGTTCCACATTTCTTCCAATCTTTTTTTAACGGCTGCCCTAAAAGGAATTTTGGAAAGATAATTGTTGGTTACTGTATTTTGTGCCGTAACCCATGCCTTGGTTTCTTCACTGTTATCGTCTTCCAGCCAGCGGTATGGATCAGCTACAGTTGTACCAAAGTAATCATCGGCCTGGTTTACTTTTTTGGTATCCGGATATTTTATTTGTGCTGTTATTGTATTCATAATGATGGCAACTCCAACAAAAATGCTGGTGATTAGTTTTTTGTTTATTTGCATACTTATAAAAATGATTAATAAAGAAGCTGGTTGATTTGGAAAAGAATTTATGGTGTAGTAAAATTAAATTTTAAATTGATGCAGCAAGTGGTGTTTGATGAGGACACTGGCCTAGGCTAGCCTCGCTCGATGTTCATTCCGACCTAAACCGGGAGCAACATTTTAAATTGCACGATAAATCAACCAAAATATAGCAATTAATCAACCATGAAAGTTACAGGTTGCCTTCGGTAAGCATTTACATTTCTTCCATTTTGTAAGGCAGGTATCCAGGGAGGTGATTTACTTATTACCCTCATTACTTCATCCTCCATTCCAAACATAAAGTTGGTTACAGGTTCAATATTTTTTATGCTTCCATCTTTGGCTACAATAAATTTAATTACCACTTTGTACATTCCTTTTGGAGCTTTATTTTTTAAAGGAATAGCAGTATTTAAGTTAGCCACCAGAAAATCTCGCCAGGCAGTAGTACCGCCGGCGAAACCAGCTTCTTTTTCAACAACTGAAAATACTTTATTGCTATCACCTTGATTTGTAGTGGCGGCTTGTGGAGGTAAAATTTGAGCGGCACAAAGCATACTCATACTAAGTAAGAAAATTAAAAACAGCCCATTCTTCATGCAAAATTATTTTGGGATAAAACCATGCTAATTACAAGTTATTGGAGCAGTCAATTATTTCTTTTGGCCATCCCGCCATTCATATACCCAGGTGCTTTGAATCATTTCAAGATGCCCTTCATTACTGTCTTCAGGTTTTCCTTCAAAATTTGGTATTTCCAGTACCCACTTCAATAAATCTGTAAAACGGATACGGTAAATTCTACCTTCAGTAAAATCATCGCCAAAACGTTCGTACAATTTCATGGCAATATCTTCATAATCTCTCCAGTTGATTGGTGGCTCGAATGTCATAAAAAATTAAGCTGTTAAAATTTTAAAATTGCTCATACCCACAAAAAATCTACCTTTTAAAAATAGCGTTTTTGCAAATTGAACCTGTGGCTTATTCTCCCAAAAATTGTGATTGATCGGGCAATGTAACAACAATGCTGCCTGTACCCGGTTGCAATACACATTGGCAACCGAGGCGACTAATTAATTTAGGGCTTATTGCTCTGTCTATAAAGTCTTCTTCTCTATCGCATAATTCCTCTAAAAACTCATCTCCCTGCTCTACGTACAAATGGCAGGTGCTGCAGGCACAAACTCCTCCGCAATTATGGTGTAGGTTTATGTCATTTATCAATGCAACTTCTAATAGCGATTGTCCATCTTCTACATTAGCAAAAGTAATTGGAGCCAAACCTTTTTGTTCAAATTTATAAGTAATATTATACATATCTTTTTATGTTCTGCTTGCAAACCTACAGTAGAAATGTCAATTTTGGATAAGAATAGCAGTCATACAAAAAAATGAAGCAATGTGTAAATGCTATTTTTTGATGATGATTACTATTTTAAATTTAAAATTAAACACAGGTTTGCTTCCACATTACAGTAAAATAAGGCCGTATTTGTGTTTCAAAGAAAACAAATGGTATAATAATTAACTTGTGGTTAGGAAATACTTACAAGGATTTCTATATAATTTTTCCGCAATTCGGCAATAAAATTTACTGTAAAAAAGTAAACCTATCAACATTACACGATTATGAAAGGGTACATTTTAAATTGACGCAGTGCCTTGCAATTGATAAGGACATCAACAAAAGCCTAGCCTCAAACAGGTGTGCCCACCTACCAAAATCGTGAACGACAAGTAGCTATTCAGCCTAATAAAACCTATCTAAAAACTTTCTAAAAACTTTCTAAAAATTAAGTGAAACAGACCCGCCTTTGGAATTGGTTGACATATTGCCGCCAATAAGGCCACCAAAACCTATTCTAATAGCACTGTAAGGTTGCTGACCATTGATATATGCGGAAACAAAATCTACCCTGAATATTTTAAAAATATTTTCAATGCCGGCAAATACCTCAACATGATTGCTATTTTTATTTACATAAAATGTATTAGTGCCAGCTACCAAATACCAATTAAGTCTTTTAAATAAAGGGATCTTATTGGTGAGTAAGCCATTAAAATGATGCTCTACATGTGCAACTGTGTAAAATGAAGCGGTGGTACTGTTGGTATAATAATTTGCCATTTGAAAACTGTTAAGGTATTCTGACGCTACAAGCGTTCGGTTGCCATTAAAGTGTTGAAAATCTTGTATAAATACATTTTTATCATTCAAAAATCCACCAATACCCAACTTATATTTTAGAAGCCCGCCAATTTTTAAATTATAATCATCTGCAATGCCAATTTTCCATTTATCAAAATTTACATTACTTCCAAAAACACTGTTGATTCCCTTTGTATAATTAAAGCTAATCGTTGGATATTTTGAGCCTACAGCTACTTTATTTCTCGGAAACTGAATATACTTTTGACCAGGTTTAAAGCTAATATCAAGGCTTACAACCACTGATTTATGTGGGGTAAACTGTGCTACAATTCTTTCAATTGGATAATTGGGCGTTATATTAACACTATCCTTTTTTGAGAAGGTAAAATTGGTAGTGTTTTCCAGCGGTCTTCTATCTTCAAACAAAGCGCTAACGCC
>JBBQTZ010000166.1:0-10294 GCA_038234405.1 Chitinophagales bacterium | reverse complement strand
AGACACGAACCACGGCGAAAAGAGACCTTACATGGTGTGGTTGCAATCGAAAAAGTATAAAACTACTTTCTAGCAAACTTAACCAACTTGAAACCGTCTTGCTATCTACTCCTGCCTCTATGGCAAGGTTATGTAGAGCCGAAGTTTCAATGTCCAGCCCCACTTGCAGCATTACCAATATTAGCGGCAGACTTTGTACGTGCTGCCATGAAGTCCGCCATTGTTTTTTTAAGTTCTTTATAATAACTTTCTTTATCAGTATGATACAACTCTGATAATTCGTTTCGAACCAGTCGCATAAAGTCAACCGCTTTAAAAGTATTTTTAGTCTTCGTTTCCATACATTACTTCTTTAGGTGTTCTAATATCTATTGTTTGATAACCAAATTTAAGATTTATTGAATTATACTGTTTAATGCGAAAAAAATTCACCATGTGCTTAAAATTTTAACTCACCAAACAGTCAACTTTTAAAATGGTAGCCATCGCAATGTGTTGTGCATCACTTTCAAATTTTGGTGTTAATACACCTTCAGTAATGAAGTGACTTGCAAGTATTTCAGCTTCTTCAGTTAACGAGGTCAATTCTAAGAACTGGTCTGGAATAGTATCGGTCAATTTGCGAACACTTTCAGGCGCTGGAATTGGTTCACGCAATGTTAAGTCTGATAAAACAATAGAGAATTTTCCTTCCCTGGCTTGCTCGAAAAAAGGGATAGTCCATTCTTCAAATTCTTCATCTTCATGTCCACCCCAAACTGATGTGTCAATGTAAAATTTCATGATTTAAATTTAAGCAAAGATTACCAATTTAAGAATTCTTTAGCTTTTGGATGAGTCCGCAGTTTGTATAAAAATAGAAGTCCGCCTATTACTTTTAAAACAGTTCCAAATATTGATAGTGTGTCTGCGTTTGGATAGTGCATGATTTTGAATAATGCTCCAATAAAGTCAAGGCAAAGTCCAAAAGAGAGGGGGCCTAGACCCAACTATTTTATAGAACTTTTATATACAGATAGGATGGGTGACTGTTTTTACTTGCGTTTCCCCGAAATGATCGGGATTTTCAACTACTTGCCGCCGCCTGGTTTCCTGACCTGCGGCTTAATTATATGGTGATTGATAAAGCAACCGGTATTCTTAATTAAAGCCAGTGGTTCGTGGAGAAACGAAACCACGGCGGTGAGGTCGGAGACCAGACGGGGGCGCAAGAGACGTTTTATCCTTTCGAAAGCCCACCGCTGTGGCCGTGGACGCCGCAGCCTGGTTTCCTGACCAACGGTATGTTTCAGCGGTGTGGTAATATGCGAACGGTACTCCGAATTAACCGATTGAGCAACTATTAAACCAGCTACAATGTAGAGTAATATGCGAACGGTACTCCGAATTAACCCCGTTGGTCGGAGACCAGACGGGGGCGTAAGAGAAACATACCGTGGTCGCCGCCGCCTGATTTACTCACAAGCGACATGTTTCAGCGGTGTGTTATGATGCAAACGATTCTCCGTATTAACCCCGTTGGTCGGAGACCAGACGGGGGCGTAAGAGAAACATACCGTGGTCGCCGCCGCCTGATTTACTCACAAGCGATATTATTGAGCCGAGTTGTATGAAGCGAACAGTGCTCCGTATTAACCCCGTTGGTCGCAGACCAGACGGATGCGTAAAAGAAGTTATATATTTTTTGTACATTAGTATATGAAACAAAATTTCCCCATAGAACATCCTCAATTTTATACAGCTACTATTTCAGAATGGAAACACCTGCTCACAGAGGATAAATATAAAAATATAATAATAGATAGTTTGCAGTTTTTAGTTAAAGAAAAACGGGTTATTCTCAATGCATTTGTTATCATGAGCAATCACATCCATCTAATTTGGCAACCAAAGTTTGGCTACACTACTTCAGATATTCAAGCTTCATTCATGAAATATACAGCACAGCAGTTTAAGCGTTCGTTGATAAAGAACAATTGTGAAATGCTTGAAGAATTCAAGGTGAATAAATACGATAGAACATACCAATTCTGGAAAAGAGAGCCATTAAGTGTTGAGTTAAGAGAACATGCAGTATTCATGCAAAAACTAGCGTACATTCATTTTAATCCCGTAAAAGCCAACTTATGTATTAACCCAGAAGATTACTATTATTCTTCGGCAAAATTTTACTACTATGGAACTGATGATTTTAAAATGCTAACACACTATTCAGGAAATTAGTGTTAAGTCTTAAATATTCAAATAGTTATTGGCAAAATGAACTTTTCCAAAGATGTTAAAATATCTCTTTCCTTCCGGATGCCCACCGCTGCGCCCGTGGACGCCGCCGCCTGGTCTCCTGACCAGCGGCATGTTTCAGCGGTATGTTATGGTGCAAACGATTCTCCGTATTAACCCCGTTGGTCGGAGACCAGACGGGGGCGTAAGAGCTGTTAAAATCTCCCTTTCCTTTTGAAAACCCACTGCTGCGCCCGTGGACGCCGCCGCCTTGTCTCCCGACAAGCGGCATGTTTCAGCGGTGTGGTAATATGCGAAAGGTACTCCGAATTAACCCCGTTGGTCGGAGACCAGACGGGGGCGTAAAATAATTCATGCATTTTTACAACTCCTATACTTTAACGATTCTATCGTACATCCGAAAGTAAAAGACTGAACCAGCCGATGCCGCCGCTTGGTCTCCTGACCTGCGGCTTGATTATATGGTGACTAATAAAGCAACCGGTATTCCATATTAATTTTGTTGGTCGAAGCTGTTACGAGGGTATTATCTCCCATCATAAAACCTGTACCGAGATTATAAACCTTTAGATTGATTAACTGCAACCTTGTAAATTCTTTCTATAATTTCTACTGTTTTTAGTGCCTCAAAACTATTGGTGGTAGCCGCCTCGTTGCTTTGTAAAAGAGTGGTTATCACCTGTCCATATACCTCTCCGTGGTTGCTCATGGAGCCTTGGTAATCTCCATAATGATTAGCAGTGTTCCCCTTTGGTAACGCTGCTATGGTATAATCTTCTATTGATTGGTATTCCAATTCATTGAGGTATTGCCCGCCTATTTTAACCGTGCCTTTTTCACCAAATATAGAGAGCGAACCTTCCATATTTTTTTGATAGGCATTAACCGTGTAATTAATGGTGCCAATAATACCATTGTTAAAGGCTAGGGTAACCATTCCGTTATCTTCAAAGTCTATTACTCCCTTGTGATGGCTGTTGCCAATGATGGCTTGTATCATTTGTACATCGCCAAACATCCAATACAACAAATCTATAAAATGACTGAACTGTGTAAAAAGCGTACCACCATCCATATCCCTTGTCCCCTTCCAACTATTGCTGTAATAGTCATTGTTGCGGTTCCAAAAGCAGGAAAGCTGGATGCTTAAAATTTTACCCAGCCGATTTTCTTCCAACAGCTTTTTTACGGCTGCTACGGGTGGGTTGTACCTGTTTTGCTTTACAACAAATAAATGCTTTTTATTATTGGTGGCAGCTTGCAGCATGGCGTTGCAGTCTGCAGTTGTTAAGGCCATGGGTTTTTCGCAAAGTACATGCAATCCATTATTGAGTGCTGTTATGGTTTGGCTGGCGTGCAAACCATTGGGGGTACATATTGCTACTGCTGTTGCCTGCGGAAATGCTTGCATCATTTCGTTGTAAGCTGTAAAAGCAGGCACCAAGTACATTGCTGCTAGTGCTGCTGCTTTTGTTGTATCAATATCACATACGGCTAATAATGTTGCTTGCTGCGCTATTATTGCTGCATGGCGATTGCCAATTCGGCCACAGCCCACTATTAAAAAACCATGCAGCACAGTGGTATTGGTAATGATTGTGTTGTTTTAATGTATGATAATTTTATTGTTGTCATTTTGATGTTGCTAAAATGTTTTTTTTCTACTGACAGGTCGCTCCTATGGGTGCTACTGACAGGTCGCTCCTATGGAGCTTTTATTGATAGGTTATTTTTTTTCATTCTTACTACCGACAGGTCGCTCCTATGGAGCTTTTTGGGATTTGATATTTTATGATTTTTTTTCTACTGACAGGTCGCTCCTATGGAGCTTTTTGGGATTTATTATTTTTATTTTTTTCCCTACTGACAGGGCACTCCTATGGAGCTTTTTGGGATTTATTATTTTATGTTTTTTTCCCTACTGACAGGGCGCTCCTATGGGTGCTACTGACAGGGCGCTCCTATGGAGCTTTTATAAATGGGTTGTATCATTTTTTTTTAAAACTGCAGGGTTTAGTTGCTGTAAAATGTTGCTTAATTTTTGCTTATATGCCTCGTATCCAAAATGCTGTAATAGTAATTTCCTGTCGGGTAAAAACTGATTGGTGTTATTTATTACCGTTTCAATGGCATTACTTACAGCCGCCTTGTTATCCGGATCTACCAAATAACCTAGCTTGCCATTTAACAATGCATCTACAGATCCGTCTTTGTTGCCGGCAATTACAGGAAGCCCATAATACATGGCCTCTATAAATACTATTCCAAAACCTTCTTTTTTGCTTGGCATTACGTACATATCTGCCAGGTTATAATGCTCAGCAATTTCAATATCCATGATGTACCCAGTAAAAATCACGTGGTCTTTTAGCTGGTTTTTTTCTATAATTACATCCAACCTTATTTTTTCTGCTTCATCATATCTGCCAATAATCAGGTATTTAATATTTGGGTAAAGAGTTGAAAGATTTTTTAAACAACCCAATACATGATCGTATCCCTTATACAATTCTTTTGATGATAGCCTTGTGAGGGTTATCAGTACCACATCATGCTGCTTTAATCCATATTTTTTTTGAAGGTCCCTATTTTTTCCCGTTGTGATGGGGGCTGGTAAAAATGGGTCGAGGCAGTTGTTTAATACCTGTACCTTTTTATCGGATATTTTGGTGATAGCCAAAATAGCATTCTTTGTAAACTCACTTACACAAATTATTCTATCGCATTTGGTCAACATCCATTTTCTAATAGCAGATAGTGGCTCCCAAACTTCTATACCATGTGCCAATAATACCAGCTTGGTTTGCGGAGATAGCAGTTTAATGATACAGCCTAGCGATAACAAATTAATATGGCTAAGAATAACAATTTTACTATGAATCCCCTTTTGGATAGCTGCTGTTGAAAATGACAATTTCTGTTGATAGAAACCTTTAAATAAGGTGGATGGAATGTATTTTTCATTCACATCTGCAGATGCATCATACATGGAATAAACCAACATTTCTTTTATGGAGCTGGGAATATAACCATCTGGTATTTTTGCGGCTAATTCAGTATGCTTATTACTAATTACTTTTAAATCGGAAAGTGTTTTACAAACAATTTTACACACTTTTTCTATACCGCCGGTAGCCGAAAAAACTCTTAAGGTTAAAAATAATACGTCCCTATGCTTTGCCATAATTACTAAGCAGGTAGAGCGTAAAAAATTGCGACCAATGAAGCTCGTTGTTTTTTAATTTTGTATGATAGGCACTACTATCTGTACCGGATGTACTATTATTATATTGATTGTTGCTGAGCCATTTTTTAAACGGAAAAGTAAAACCCATTTTTGGTCTGTTCCACACAATTGGTGGCAGTTCATTTTTAAAAGCATCAATCAATAATTGCTTACCTAATTTTCCACTGTATTTTGTGGCACTTTCTATCTTTAGTGTAAGCTGCATAAACGACTTATCCAAAAAAGGCAGGCGAATTTCTAAGCCATGTGCCATGCTCATTACATCTGCATCTCTAAGTAACTGATTTTGCATGTAGAGATTAATTTCCATCCAGCTAGCCTGGTTTTGTGGGGTTAAATAGTTAATATTTTCTAATTGAGGCTGGGTAGATAAAATTTTCCATATTTCATTTTCGGTACCACCTAAAAATTTTGCAATTTCAGAAGGAATAAATTGTCCTCTTAAAAAAAGATATTTCCCAATAGCTCCATTAATACTTAAATACTCGAGCCGTTTTAATTTTTTGGAATTGGTAAAACGGCCTGTTCTTAATAACGCTGTAGGAATATGCGCTAAGGATAAAGCTGTATTTATTCTGTTAAATGATGGGTAACCGCCATATAGTTCATCGCCCCCTACCCCGGAAAGTACCGCTTTTAAGCCACTGTCTTTAGCATATTTACTTATAAACCATGTATTTATTCCATCGCAACAAGGTAAATCCATTGCGTTTATAATGGATGGAAGATTACTATGAAAATCATTTTCTTTTAGTAAAAACTGCTGGTGATTGCAGGATAATTTATCTGTTAAAGCATCCTGGTATTTTTTTTCAGAGTATGCTGCATCTTCAAAATATAAGGATACAGTTTTTAGTTTTGATTGGTGTTTATTGGCTAAAAGCGCAATAATGCTCGAATCTAGTCCACCACTTAAAAATACGCCAATAGGCGCATCAGAAATAAGGTGTTGTGTAACTGCTTTTTCTAATGCAGTTTGTATTAATGAAACAGCTTGTGCCCGGTCACTAATTTTTTCTAAAAAACTGTAGCGGAAAAATGATGTGGTTTTGCTGCTACCCGATTTTAAATCGTATAAAAGATAAGTGCCTTTTTCTAATGGTACAACTTCTTTTAAAGTAGTTATGGGCTCAGGTAAATGACCATAAGCCATTAAGTAAACGGGCCAGTTGTTGTTTTCTTGTTGTAAATGTGGTATAAGCCGCAATGCCCTTACTTCAGATGCAAATGCCAGTCCTTCTTTAGTAACTGCGTAATACAATGGTTTTATACCAGCAACATCCCGTACAAGTACTACGGTACCATATTGTTTATCATAAATGGCAAAAGCAAACATACCTTCCAGCCGGTCAAACGCTTTAGTGCCCCAGGCAGCATAAGCTGCCAATAGTACTTCCGTATCACTATTGGTTTTAAATTGAAAACCAATAGCTTTTAAATCGGCCTTTAAAAGAAGGTAGTTATACAACTCTCCATTGTAAGTAATTGCATACCGGTTTTGCTGGTAAAGCATTGGCTGATGACCTGCAGATGTTGTATCAATAATAGAAAGTCTTCTATGGCCAAAACAAAGATGATTGTCTATATCGGTATAAATGCCTTCATCATCTGGTCCGCCATGCTGCAAGGTGGTACACATAGATTGTACCATGTATTTTACTTCATCAATTGGGTAAGCGGTACTTAAAATACCTGCTATTCTGCACATTATTATATAAGGATATTGGTGATATTGGAGTTGGTTTTTTTATTCTTACTTTAATTCGGGAGGCATTTAAAATTGTCGCTGCCGATTTCGATAGGTGAGTATGTCGTATTCAGGCTTATCCGTTGTTAGTGTCCGCACAAAATAGTAAGTGCTGCTATAATTTGACATGCACCCTATCCGGGCTTTGCAGTTGAAAACTCTTTACGATATTAACTGCAAAAGCAGGGTTCAAAAAGCCATTGCTATTCAGTATACATTGGAATGGCTTCCAGGTTTTTTTTATCAAAATTGGCATTGAGATATACGCCCATACTCTCTATACGTACCCTTGCTTTGTTACCTGATACCTCAACTAATAAACCCTCGTAATTCATAAAAACACCTTGCTTTACCCTTACTGTTGCATTTATTTTTAACTGTTTTAGCTGTTCTATCTCAACCTCGGTAAACTCATTGAGAAATTTACGGATGGTATCAATTTCCTCCACTCTAATAATGGCTGGCTTATGTAGCCAATAAACAAAATTTAATACACCGTTTATTTTTCGGAGAGCCCATTTTTCCTTTTCATCCACTTTAACAAATACGTAAGATTTAAAGAGGGGTTCCATCACTACTTTTTTCCTATCGCTCCATTGTTTGGTAACTTTATTTAACGGACAGTAGTTTTCGTACCCATGTTCATCTAACAATTTAGCAACTTTTTTTTCCCATCGTGGCTTGGTATATAGTGCATACCAATTAAATATATTATCCGACATTGTATAGCTTCGCTTAGCCTCAGTCACATATAAAATGGAACCGAAGAATAAAAAATGATTTAAATGATTAAAGCCATTGGCTTTTTATCTTGCAAAAATTACAAAGCAATATAGCTTTGATAATGATATACCTATTAATAAACCGACCAATACCAGTAAAATAGTAGTATTAGCCTGCAAATTTACTCTCTTGCTTTTCTTTTAAGCCTGCTCCAAAATCTTTTAAATTTAGCATAAGCCTGTTTGCTATCATCTATAGCGTAGCCATACCCATAGCCGTAGCCATACCCATAGCCATAGCCGTACCCATAACCATAGCCTGTATTAATACTACCAAATGAAATACCTCTTTTCTTTAACCCGTTAAATACAATACACATATTATTGAACTTTTTGGTTATGCTCAACTCATTAATCATTCTAATAAAAACCTTAGGTGTTTTATCATGCCTAACCACATATACTGTTACATCACAAAATTCATTTAGCAACTGAGCGTCTGTAACGGGGCCAATAGGTGCTGTATCAAAAATAACGTAATCAAATTCAGATTTTATTCTGCTGATCATTTCTTTGTAGGCAGGCTTTCCTATTAATTCTGTTGGATTAGGCGGAATAGCACCTGCCGAAACAATAAATAAATTTGGGATAGAGGTTTCCTTAATTATTTCTTCGTAAGTAGCCCTGCCTGCAACAAAATTAGATATGCCCGGGTCTCTTTCTACTTTCATCAATTTACTTAGTTTGGGCTTTCGTAAATCCATTTCGAGCAGTGCTACTTTTTTGCCGGTTAGACAAAAACTAATAGCCAAATTGATAGCAATAAAACTTTTACCCTCGCTAGATACACTAGAGGTAACAAGGATTGTTTTGTTTGTTTCGCTTAACCCCATGAAGGATAGATTTGTTCTCAGGGAGCGGAACTGCTCAGCAATTACCGTTCTTTTTCCTTCGCCTATCACTATGGGAGAAGTGGTATTAGCTTGTACAATTTCTCCTACAAAAGGCACGGATGTTTTTTCTTCAATATCTGCCCTAAACAATACTTTACTTTTAAACTGCTCTTTAAGCAATACTAAAAACACTGCAGATAGCAGCCCTACAATAAAGCCGGTAAGATAATAATCTTTAGCAACCGGGCGAATGGGACCATAGCTGCTTGCCTGCTCCAAAACCCTAAGATCTGCGGTTGTAGATGCAGAGGATAGCGCTGTTTCTTCTCTTTTTTGTAATAAGTAAGAATAGATGTTATTTTTAATTACCTGTTGTCGGCTAATGGCTAATAAACCTCTTTCCTTTTCAGGCACCATCCGCAATAAATTATTACTGGTATTTAATTCGGCCAATACATCTTTCTTTATGGTATTCAGGTTGTTTTTTATGTTAACTAAATTTTCTAAAATATCTGCACGCAGGCGGGTAACTTTATCATTCATTAAAATAGCCGTTTCACTTTTTTCGCCAACCGTTACATTTGTTTTTTCTAATTCATACTCCGCAGTGTAAAGATTAGATAACAACACTGATAAAGTACCATCTGTTATTAAATTAAGAGAGGGCACGGTACCAGATTTTTTACCTTTATTTAAGATATATGTTCTTACTTCATTCAGCAAGTCAAGTTGCAGGTCTATTTCTCCCTTTCTAACGTCGAGCCCTTGTACTTTTTGAAAATAAATATCGCCTTGTGTACCAAGGCCATACAATGATTGCTGGTTTTTATAAAATTCAATGTTTCGCTCAACACTATCGAGTTGGCTAAATACAAGCCGCAACCTGTCGTCGATAAAATTGAGCGTGCGCCTCGCTATTTGGTTTTTATCATCAATACCCTCAATATTGTATATCTGAAAAAGTTTTGTAAGAATATCCCTTGCTTTATACGGCTCCGGGCTTTCAATCTTTACATCTAATACGGTTGATACATTGGATAAAGGAGAGGCTCTTAAAGAACCGATAATTTCACCGGCAACGGCCTCCATTGGACGCAACTTTACAAAATAATTTTTGCCTGTTAAATTTTTGGTATATCGTTCATTTATTAAAAGCTGGTAATGTACATTACCCAACAATACAGTACTGCCAAAAGAAATGTACTGGTTATTAATTTTTACCAACTTATTGTTCCAATCCATAGTAAAATAAAAGGTGGCATAATTGTAAATGCTATCCTTTTCAATAGCTATAAACTTTAAGGGACTGTTTGCGCTATACAATTCCTCCATCTTTACTTTACCTTCGTTGTAAACTGTTGCATACAGGTCCAAAGAGTCAACAACCTGCATCATTAATCCACTCGATCTTAAAACCAATATTTCATTTTCTACAATCTTTTTT
>JBBQTZ010000165.1:0-10418 GCA_038234405.1 Chitinophagales bacterium | reverse complement strand
ATAACTCTTGGAGATAACTCCTGGAGATAACTCTTGGAGATAACTCCTGGAGATAACTCCTGGAGATAACTCTTGGAGATAACTGCCATTAACTGCATCTAAATCCGATAGCCTTTACTGTGTCCTTGATAAGATTTTTTTCTACTTAAACCCTTCAATAATTACGAAAGTTTGTTGGCTTTCGATCTTGGTTGGCGGAAATTAAACTGGCTAAATGATTAATATGATTTATTTATTTTCTTTTTTAAAGTACTTAAAGCCGTTTTTTAAAGCCCCCCTTCCACCTCTTGCATTTCAACTTCATCCAAAGGTGCAAGCCCCATCTTGTTTAAATCCATTGTTTGTGTCATAAAACTAAATTTAATTGTTGGGTTACTCGTTTTTTGTTTTTGCAGGGGATACAGCAGTGCTCCCTTTATCCAATAGCTATCAGAATATGTTGATTACTATAAGTATAATTATCGAGAACGGTACATTAGATGCAGTTTGTTCATCGTATTTTTTAAAGTATTTTTCACAGCTAAAGTGAAGCAATTAGTCCGTTAAAATAAATTATACCTGGCAGGTAAAAATTCATTAACCATAACGACATCATCCGGAAAAGCAGTTTTGATTGCAGTGGTTAAGCTATCCACTTTTTCTTTTCTTTTATCCCTGGTGTACCATTGTACCAGCATAATGTAACCAGCTTCGGTTAAGTTGCCTTTACTTTCAAACTCCTGTAATTCCTGCATCACTAGCACTGGAGCTTCTTTCTTTTTAACCTTGTTAATGGCAGTCAAATAATTGCCCAAAAATACCGGATCGGTTTTTAGCGCCGGGTATTGTTGTATGCCTTCTTCAGGTAATCCAATCCTTTTGCTGCATCTACGGGTAGCGAAAATAAATAATCACCATAACCGCTGTGTAAACTATTTACCGATGCATAATAGGTTTGCACCGGCTTGTTTTGTTTGTTGTAAACCGGCACTATGTAGCCCTTGCCGCCATTGTTGTCTTTTTCTTCACCGGATGAAAAACCAAAGGCAATGCAACTGGCACTACTGTCTAGTATTAACGAACCTGAGTAAATGGCGCCTTTTTTACTGATAGCGGGTTCTGATACCTTCAACCCTTACTGGTAAACTGGTACACAACAATAGCTACTGTGGGTTGCTTACTTAGCGAGGCATAGTTTTGATTGTATGTAAAACTTACCTTCTCATTTTGTTTTGGAAATTCGGGCGTTGTGGTTAGTGCCTTGAATTTTACTTGAGCACTCAATTGTAATAAGAAAGTAAGGGAAACCAGTAATATAAATATCTCTCTGATAAAGTTTAATGAATATTTTAAAATATATTTTAATTATATCATTATTGATAAGAAACATTTAACCCGTGGATGCTGTGCTCAACAACCACCTGAAGCTACTAAAATTTAAAATGTACCCATAAAAATAGATGGCAATAATAGAATGACTATCCGCAATTCGGTGCAAAAAGGCATAGCCCCGGTTAATATTGTAACAACGGAAACGAGCCAACGTTCTGCAGTTTTCTTTTAATAAAGTTGATCCTAATTGCGGATAGTCATTAACAATAGATAATTTAAAGCACTGATAGCAATAGGTTTTCTTTAAACAACTTTTCTTCTTACGATTGCTTTCTCAATTTCAATAGCAAAAAATACAATGGAGGAGGCTGCAATCACTACCAAAAATTCGTTGAATGTTAATGCTTCGGTGTTAAATATACCCTGTAAAAATGGTATGTATGTAACGCCAAATTGTAACAGCAAGCTAAACAATACCGAACCTATTAATGGTTTATTTGAAAACAGTCCTATACTGAACAAAGATTGAGTTGCAGAGCGTATCGACAATACATTTGCCAACTGGCTTATGCATATTACGTTAAATACCATGGTTTGCCAGTGCCATCCATTTTGTATTGCAAAGTGCTGCAGAACGAGTGCTATAGCTGCCATCAGCATTCCCACCCATATAATGTGTAAGCCTCTGCCACCCGCAAATACACTTTCCTGCGGTGGCCGTGGCGGCCTGTTCATAATGTCTTTTTCTGCCTTCTCAAACGACAAACTTATGGCCGGCAAACCATCGGTTACCAGGTTTATCCATAAAATATGAATAGGCAGTAATGCAATGGGTAAACCAATAATGGGGCCTATTAGTAACGTCCATAACTCACTTGAATTAGTGGTCATTAGAAATTTGATAAACTTTAAAATGTTATCATAAATCCGCCGTCCTTCCCGTACCGCTTTTATGATGGTAGAAAAGTTATCATCCAGCAATATCATGTGTGCCGCTTCTTTTGAAACATCGGTACCTGTAATGCCCATTGCGATACCAATGTTAGCCATCTTTAACGAAGGAGCATCGTTTACACCGTCACCCGTCATTGCAACGAAATGACCTTTTTGTTGCAGCGTTTTTACGATTTGTAATTTTTGTTCAGGCGATACTCTTGCATATACTTTTATCTCTTCTACTTTAGCCAAAAAAGTATCGGTATCTAATGCTGCCAACTCATGCCCGGTAATAACCAAATCTTTCTCACTGTTTAAAATACCAATTCGTTGTGCAATTGTTTTAGCGGTAAGCGGATGATCGCCGGTTATCATCACCGGTACAATACCTGCGGTTTTACATTGTGCAACGGCATCGAATACTTCTTCCCGTGGTGGATCTATCATACCACTTAATCCTAAAAATTGTAACTCATTTTCACAATTATCACTTTGTGGGTTTGCAGGCACTGCATCCCAGTACCGATAAGCAAAACCCAATACCCGTTGGCCTTTAGCTGCCATAGTATCCACTTGTTGCAGCAGTGATTGTACATCTGTATTTACACAACGATGGAGCAATATATCGGGAGCTCCTTTAGTAAAAGAAATAATTTTATTTTGATGAGTATGAAAGGTAGTCATCAATTTTCTTTCCGAATCAAAAGGTATTTCAGCCACACGAGGCCAGTTATCCATTTTTACATGTTGTTCTTTAGCAATTTCCAGTAAAGCAATTTCGGTAGGGTCGCCTTTAATGGTTTCTCCATCAGTAGCATCATTGTTTAATGCAAATGCATGCATCAGTAACGAGACATGCTCCTGTTGATTGACAGTGGATAAATTACTTCTTTCATATATTTGCCCGCTTACAAAAACCTGTTCTACCTGCATTTTATTTTTTGTAAGTGTACCTGTTTTATCTGTGCAGATGTAGGTAACTGAACCCAATGTTTCTACCGCAGGTAACTTTCTGATAAGGCTATTATGCTGTATCATTCTTTTTGCTGCCAGTGCCAGCGAGATGGTGATAACTGCCGGCAATGCTTCGGGTATAGCAGCCACTGCCAATGAAATACTTGTCATTACCATTGTAACCATATCCTCTCCCCGCAATACACCGGCTACAAAAAATAAAACGCATGCCAACAACACCACAACAGATAATTTTTTTCCAAACGAAATCATGCGCTGTTGCAATGGCGTAAGCGATTCATCTCCCTGCAGCATTTTTGCAATACGTCCCAGTTCTGTTTGCATGCCTGTTGCTATTACCATACCTGTACCCCTGCCATAAGTTGCAAACGTACCTTTGAATGCCATATTTTTTTTATCGCCAATGGGCAAATCATCTGCTTCCAATGCTTCGGCTATTTTATCTACAGGATGTGATTCACCCGTGAGGGCCGCTTCTTCAATCTTTAAATTGATGGATTCCATGATGCGGATATCTGCCGGCACGGCGTTGCCCGCTTCTAACATCACTACATCGCCAGGTACTAATTCAACTGCAGATAAAAAAGTTACTTTTCCATCACGCAAAACTTTCGCCTGTGTAATGGCCATTTGTTTTAAGGCATCCATCGCTTTTTCAGCACGGTATTCCTGAATGAAACCCACTATAGCATTTAGAAATACAATAATAAGAATAACGATGGTATCTTTAAGGTCGCCAATTATGCCAGATACAATTGCTGCCGATAGCAAAATCACAATCATCACATCTTTAAATTGCCCAAAAAAAATACCCACTATTGTTTTCTTCTTTCCTTCCTGCAGTTGGTTGGGACCAACCTGCAATAATTTTTCTGCTGCTATGGGAGCAGTCAATCCTTGTGCATTAGATCCTAAAGAATCAAAAATTTCCGCTATGGTTTGTTTGTGCCAGTTCATAAATATTTTTTATTTTATGCAGTGCAACATTTGTTTTTTCTTTATGAAAAACATTTTTTCCAATTGATTTAGTAAAGCTGTTTCTACCTCCTTTGTATCATAGTAGGATTGTGCTATAGCCTCTCTGAAATGCAAAATGTTTACAATAATAGTTAGCGTAAAAAGTGTTGTTTTTATGGATATAAAACCCCTCAAAAACCTACATTGATTTACCTTAAAATGCTTGCTTGATTCTACGTTCAAAAATTTAAATGAGACATCATTATTTGTACAAAATTTACCTTTAGACTTTGCACAAATATTCCCATACTTCTGGGATACTTTCCTACATGACTAATTATTCTTTCCCAATTCTGATGTAACCAATACCGTAAATATAGAAAAGTAAAATTCTTGAGCATCTAATTTTATCAAACCATAGTTACTTATTTCAGCTTAACCGGATACCTGATTTTTTGGAGATATTAAGCTGGGTTTTTCTTTTTTCTATTTGTTTTTTTAATGCTTCTACAGCATCGGCGATAGCTTCTTCAAATGTTTTACTTTGGGCATTTGCCAGTAAATCATTTCCAGGAATAACCAATCGGATATTGCACGTTTTACTTTCGTTTATTTCCGAATTATGACTCCTCATCTTAACCTCGGCCACTATTATTCTATCAAAGAATTGTGCAAGCTTTGCCACTTTTTGATATAAAAATTTTGTTAGTTCTTTTGAAGCAGTAAAACCCTGTGTTTGAAATTTAAGTTTCATATATATAAATTTAAGTTTTATTTACAAGCGGCACATTTCAAACTATCACTCTCTTTTGCGGTGGGTGGGCACCTACCGAGGCTGGGCCGTGGTTGGTGTCCTCGTCAACAACCTAGCGAGGCTACATCCTAAAGCTATTAGATTTAAAATGCCCCCTTTTTATTCAATTGCAGCAAGTTTGAAAGGGAATTTTATTTATTAAAATGTATCGGGTCTATTATAATTTTCTGAATCGCAAACCGGAGAAAGTGCGGAAAAATGATTCGGCTTATATTGTAGCAATACGATATCGCCAAATTGTTGTAACGACCCACTTTCAGTAATTTCAATGCGGTTACCCCTTTTTAAGAAACTTTCTACCTGGTTCATTAATTCACCAGCAGTATTAAAAAGTGCATTTGCCCTTCTGGATTTATACAACCGCTGTTTTAAACGTTTATCAATTAATAACAGTCCATCAACGCTATTGCGTAAAGCCTGCAACACCACTTCAATTTCAGCGATTAAAACATTCGTCTTTTGCATTATCATAATCCGATCCATTACAAATTTTGACTGCCAGTAATTCCATTGACTGATAATTTCTTTTACAAATCGTTTTATTTTTTCTTCAACAAATAGACCTTCATTGTCTGAATGCCTAAAGAATATACCGGAGCAAAGGGAGCTAGTGCAAAACGGCTCTACCATGTTAGGGCTTCCCGTAACAAAAACAGGCTTTTCATTGTTTCCGTTCATTCTTTCTATCGTTAGCAAAACCTGTTTAAATAAAGTTTCGAAATTAGTTTCTTCATCCAAGCTTATTTCTTGTTTTGTTGCATATACCTGGTAAAGTTGGTGATGGTTATATTCATAAAGCTTTGCATGGTTTTGTTCTAAAACCAGACAATAAAAATCAGGCTGCCTGTCTCCGTTGCTAGTTAGTTCCAGCAGGGATACATATTTATTTAAATAGACTACTGGTTTTACCCGAAAATTCAGATAGGTTACCCTTTCTTCACCAGGCTTAAGTAAAACAGCAATACTCTTGCAATGCGAATTGTAATTTAATTTGCTAAAAACCTTTTGCAATCTTGTGAACATATCAACAGCATCAACGGGATCCAAAGCCTTGTTGAGCATTACCTGTACGCTTTCTTCACCATCTTTTAAAATATTTCCCATTGTCTTTTCATCCTGCATACTTGGTTGAAAGGGCAGGGCTAAACCAAGCGATAAAGAAGCTTTCTTTGTCCTTATTTTTTTTAGGGTGGAAGAAATTATTTTTGTTGAAGCATACATAGTTCAAAATTTAAAGTTTACTAAATAAAAAACTCGACTGTACTATTATTTTTATATTTAGATGAATCTATTTATGTGAATATGCTACCACTTTAAAAAGATAAATGGGTGGTAAGTATCACACCATTATTGTATTGAAATACATTTTTTCCACCTACTTCACGGGGCAACTGTACTATCTGGCTTAAGAAGCCCCCTTCTATCCGAAGTTTGGAAGAACACCTATACCCTAGCAGAATACCCAATCGGTTTTGATCGAACACATTTTCATTCACATTCTTTCCAAAGCCAATAAATATTTCATTGTATATGGCAGCGTAAGGTGTTTTGTCTGCAATTGTTTCTCCTTTTAAAGGTAGCTGCATACGAATCATGTACCTAAACCTGTTTATAAAAAAGTATTCATCTTCTTTGCTTAAAGAAGCATTGGTGTACCGGCCTATCCACCTTTGTTCCAGCATAAACCGATGACTTAATTCTACCATACCCATTTTGTCATTTACGGTAGCCATTTGAAAGGCTCTGTGTTCGGTAAACTGTTTGCCAAAGCCATTAATGGGTATGTCACCATAGTTATAGGTTTCAATCCAGGCATATCCAACTCTTAGTGATAGCTTAGGATTTACCTGGTAATTGATACCTGTACGCAACAAGCTTTGTTGCCAGTCTTTAACCACATTATCCCGCCGCCACTGGTACTCAGTATGAATACCCCACTTTTTATTTAGTTTGAATGTGCCATTGTAAACATACCAGCCAATATTATTGTGATCGTTTAGACGAGTGTTTTGTGCATATAAATTTTTTGAAACAAAAAATGCAATGAATAAAAGACTACAAACTAATTTTTTCATAATTATAAAACCAGTGTTGTAATTATTGCACAACACTACCTTGATTTATTTAGTGGCTGGTGTAAATGGTAATGCAGATTTATGAACGATTATTTTCAACTTACCATCTTTTCCTTTTTTAAATACCCAGGTTTTGTCTACCATCACATCTTTTCCGTCTTTACCTGTTACCCATACATTACCCATTGTAATAGCAACGGAGCCATAAATTTGAATACCTTCATTTTTTTCTCCTGCATTGTCATACCGTGCCTTTACCCAGGGAGCCAAAGCAAAACCTTTGTCGTTTGGATAAGTAGGGTCGCCTGCAATAAAGTAGGATAAAGCACCTTTTTTATCATTTCTAAATGTTTGGTCGCCATAAGCCAATGTAGGTTTAAAAAACACTTTTCCATTGTCGTAATTATATGCATCAGAAAGAACTTGTTCAGCAAAAGCTCTGTAATCACCACCTTCTTCTTTTAGTTTTCCAATCTTAACCAAAGCATCGCACCAAGCCTGTTGTGCAGCATTCACTTCATCATAAGTAATAACGTCTTGCGCTCCTTCTTCAACATATACCAAACCTAGGTCGTCAATTGTTTTTTGCACTTTTTCGTTGGTTTGTGTAACTACTTTTTGTGCTTCTTCGGTTGCTTTTTCTGTAGCCTGGTTACAAGACGTTGCCAATAAACCTACTGTGAGCGTTGCTAAAACTAGATTTTTTATGTTCATTTTTATTCTTTTTTTAAATTATGCCTACTTTGTAAAACGTTGTTCGGCTTGTCCGTGGTGCTGAATGTCATGTATGGATATCTCATATTTAACAGGCAAGTATTGTATTGAAAATTATTACTGGCCAATTAGCATAGGAGCTTATCCGTCTGTGATAATTATTTTTGCATTAGGCGATTTTGATAAGTGGTTAAAGGCTTCTATGCTTCTAATTTTTATTATTTCTAATGTTAAGCCTTCTGCTATTATTTTTTTTGCATCCCTTGTTTCTTTAGCTTCAATGATGTTTCTTTCAACTTCCAGCCGTTATTCCTGTAACGCAAATTCCATCCAAAAGGCATCTTGTTCTGCTTGTAGCTTGCATTCTATTGAACTTGATAAACCTACTCGTAGCTATATACTTTTAAGTAAGACGGATTCAACCACTATTCCCTGCGATTGAAACGTTTCAGCCATTCTTTCTTTGATGCATATTTCAATATTTGATCTCATCCCTGAATGCATATCCCTGGCATAAAACTTTATACAAACATCAGCCTAAACACACCTAAAAACGTTAGCAATAATTAACTTATAGTTTAATCACACTATTTTGATTACACGTGTCATTTTCGCTTGGTATAATCTATATAATATGGAGATTTGAGAATTAATACTTAGCCCTTCCTTGCAAGGCAGATTGAGCGATAATTCCAGGTTATTGGTTTGAATGGATGTTCGTACAACCCTACTAGTGAATGGAGTATACAAAATAGTTCCTTGGGTAACTATATTGTCTGATAGTTTACCTGGTTTTTGTTTTACACCTACTTCTCCCGGCCTGATAACAGCACAACTTGAAAATAAAATTGCTTCAAAGGGTGAATCCCTAATTGTCGCTCCTGATTTCGGTCGGTGAGGACACCGACCGAGGCCCAGCCGTGGGGGGTGTGCACACCGAACACATGTTGGAGCGAAAAATTTGGATACAAACCCACCAAAATTAAAAAAAAATTTTCCTCACGTGGTTTACCCCATTTTGGTCGTCCGTTTTGGGGGGGGGTTCCCCCCCCCCGCGCGCCCCCGGGGTGGGGGTTTCCCCCCCCCACCACTTGATGCTGCGACAATTTGGGATACACCCGCTCCAAAAGCCATCAATAAAAAATAAGGTAATGCCTTTAGCTTGAATAATTTGTCTGTTGTAGAGTTTAAACTAATTTTAAATTTTAAAAGTAAAAACCCAATGTCATTTTTGGTACATAAATCATTTTCATGTTTTAATTGTTACTGATAAAATGATGCATTTGTTTATTATACATGAACAGCATTTATAATATACAAAGTTTTTTTTGATGTTGTAAAGATAGCAGTATCCCTAAACTTAATAGTATTACTATCATAAAATATTGTTAAGCTATTTTTTAAAATAAAATAAAGGGATTACCTCAATTATGCTAAACAACTGGAAAAAATAGACGATGGAAATTCGGTTGCAGATGAAAATAAACAAATGATCTTACTGGTAATTCGGCAGAAACAGAACGTGGCAGAAATATTAATTAACATGGCATATAGTCAATTTATAAAATGGGATTTGAATTCTTTTCATTTAAAAAATCAACAGAATAAATAGGAATAACAGCCGATCCCATTACTTTGAAGACAAATACCGCCAACGGATTAAAGCCAGATTTTGCAGTTGAAAATCTATTACGGCTTCTTTCAAAAGCTTTCAAAAAAAAACATCATGATTTCAACTGCAAAATCCAGGTTTAATAATACATCAAAATACTATGGTTAATTAAAATAGCTCAACCTCATCACATCACTCATCCCGCTGCGGCTTGTGCGTTTCCTTTTCGTGTGGAATATTAGAAAGGATGGTATGTTGAAATTTACCCTCGTTGAGCGCCAATTTAACTACACAGCCATAATGCAAATTAAAAACATTGAAAGAATCTTGGAGGGCTGTATTGGTAACATGCGATAAAATACTTCGGATTACTCCACCGTGGGCTACAATAACTGCTGGTAATGGTTTGATAGCAATATTATTAAACCTTGCGCAAACCCTTTCAAATAGATCAATGTAATTTTCTCCCTGTGGGGTGCGTATGTTTACAAAATCACTCATCCAGGGGTCAATATGCTCTTTGGGTATATCATTCCAACGTTGCATTTCCCAAATACCACAATTGATTTCCATTAAATCGTTGTGCAGTTGTATGGAATGATGTGGAAATAAATGCGCTGCCAATTTGGTACAGCGCTGCAATGGACTGCTGTAAACATGCAAGATATCATCAGGTAATACCTGCCTGATAATTGCTGCTTCAGATTGAAAGGTTTCTGTTACATCCAAATCCGTTTGTCCATAACAAATACCTTTTGCCACTAAAGGTGTGGTGTGCCTTACAAGATATATTTCCATATTAATAATGAAGTTAAGTAAAAAATTATTTCTGTTGCCTGTTGTGTGGCACCTAAGCAATCGCCTGTGTAACCACCTATCCATTTAGTAAAGTACCTGACAGCGAAAAAGGTTGTGAGTAACATAGGGAATATTGCCAATAAAATTGGGCCTGGCAAAAAGGCAAAAGGCAATAAGGCAAACAAGCAACCGATTAGCAGTTCTGATACAAGTAATTTATTGGAAG
>JBBQTZ010000164.1:0-10447 GCA_038234405.1 Chitinophagales bacterium | reverse complement strand
AATACAGCCTACCTTTATTATCTAATAAATTATTAATGAAAGATTTTAAGAAATACTACATTATACCTGCGGCTCCGGAAGAAATATATCTTGCACTTACCAACCCCGCCACTATTCAACTATGGACGGGTGAACCCGCCGAAATGAGTACCGAGCCAGGCAGCGAATTTTCCCTTTGGGAAGGCAGCATAGAAGGTAAAAACATAGCCTTTGAAGAAAACAAAAAAATTATACAGGAGTGGTATTTTGGCGAGCAGGAACCGCCATCTATTGTTACCATTAAATTACATGCACATAAAAACGGCACATCGGTTGAGCTTGTACACACCAATATTCCGGAGGAAGCGTATACCGAAATGGTAGAAGGCTGGAACGTAAACTATTTTGGCCTGCTAGAGGCGTTTTATAATTAATAGAGGCTTACTCAAAACAACATTTTACAGCGGCAATTTCATACTTGCCAACACCATTCTTACATCGCCATAAGTTATGTCATCAGCCGCATTGTTTTCTACTATAGGCTTCAGGCTTTCTGTACCATATTTTTCAATGGCCTGCTTAATGGTTATTTGTTTTTTGGATGATATTAAATTATTGATATCAAGTTCGCCTATCTCTATCCAATAGCTAAGATGGCCAAGAATTGTATTTGCGGTCATATTTCTGGTAGCCGCAATTTCTTCTATATTTTTTCCTTCTTTATACATAGAAAAACTTACCTCTTTGGTGTCTGTTTTTACATTGTTGTCTTTGCTTTTTCGTTCTTTTTTAGCTGGCTTTATTTCCATATTGCCCGCTATATTATGCTCATCACAATAATCACAAATTATACTTAAAAACCTATCTCCAAACTGTTTTATTCTTATTTGACCAAACCCACTTATCTCCGCTAACTCCTGGTGCGTTCGTGGTAAAAACAAAATAAGCTCATCCAGCGTTTTACTACTGGCAACCTTATAAACCGGCAAACCTGTTTCATCACAAATAAGATCCCTTTGTTTTCGTAATTGTTGCTGTAGCGCCGGGTGCGGACTATCAGAATAACTTGCAGTTGCTTTACCGGCATAAATATTAACTGAATTAGCCGGCTTTTGAAAACTCCGTTTGTGCTTTAAAAAAACTTCAATGTCAAAACCATTTTGAAGCCCGGCTATCAGGTGCTGGCGCAGATGAATTTTTTTGTACAACTCGTTCAGTAGTTTATTAAAATCGCCTGCTATTATTTTACTATCTGTTATAATGGGGCATAGGTATATTGTATCTTTTAATTGTTGCAATACGCCACTAAAATGCTTGCCTGCAGCCAGTAACCTTTTTTGCAGGGCATCGTTTTTTTCCGGCAGGCAGGTATGTTGTAACAATTCATTTAATTGTGGCGAAAATTTGGTAGAAACAGATTGCACAGTATCAATCATTTTTTCTACCTCTAAAATCCAGGGCAATGCTTCCTTATTAAAAGAAGCAAGCTGAATGCTAAGCATGGGTATAATGCGTTCCATGTCTTTTTGTAAATGTGTAAAATCGAACAAGGCAATAATTTCATTGTTTTGGAATTGCCGTTTGGCCTCATGCAATACATGCAATTGCTCTCCGGATGTTTTCTGCAATTTTGCAAAACTGCTAATACGGCTATCGCTGTGTAAACTGTTGTTTTGAATATGGCTATGCAGCACCATACCCTCTAAACTGGTACAGCGACTTAGTGCTACATAAACCTGGCCCGGTGCAAAAGCATCGCCTGCATCAATAATGGCTTTTTCAAAAGTTAATCCCTGGCTTTTGTGGATGGTAATGGCCCAGGCCAGCCGCAGGGGATATTGATTAAAAGATCCCAGTTCATTTTCTTCAATATGGTTGGTAGTTTTATCTACCGCATAGCGAATGTTTTTCCAGCTTTCTTTTCTTACATCAATGGGCACAGTATCACCATTACACAGCACAGATATTTTTTCATTTTCCAGTTTGGTAACCACGCCAATTCTGCCATTAAAATACCGCCTTACTTTTTCCACATCATTTTTTATAAACATTACCTGTGCCCCAATTTTTAGCCGCAACTCCACATCTGCCGGGTAGGCCTTTTCGCTAAAGTCGCCGGTTATAATGGCTTTGTACATGCTGATACTGCCATTCAGTTCATTTAATGCCTTATTATTAATGGCATCCGCTTTATTATTGTGGGTGGTAAGCGTAATATAATTCTCTTCTTTGGTTGGATTAAACTTTGGCTGGTAACGGCTGTGCAATAAATCGAAGCCGGTTTTATCCATTTCATTGTTGCGTACTTTGTTGAGCAACTGTACAAAGTGTTCATCTTTTTGGCGGTAAATTTTATCCAGCTCCACATATACCGGTGGTTGCATTTCCATTACCTGGCTGTTAAAAAAATAGGGGCTTTTGTAATAGGGTGATAACAACTGCCATTCTTCTTCTCTTGCTACCGGCGGCAATTGGTACATATCGCCAATTAACAAAACCTGTACGCCGCCAAAAGGCAAACTGTACCGGCTTCGTACATGCCGAAGCACCGTGTCAATAGCATCAAGTACATCGCAACGCACCATACTTATTTCATCAATAATCAGTAGTTCCAGTTGTTGCATTACCTCCTTTCGGTCGTTGGTAAGTTTTAATTTGGCAATCAGGCTGTTTTTATCTGTAACAGATTCAGTATTACCCCAGCCTCGGCTTTCGGGAATAAAGGGGGTAAAGGGCAATTGAAAAAACGAATGAATAGTAGTACCACCGGCATTAATTGCGGCTACTCCGGTAGGGGCAACAATGGCTGTATTTTTTTTCTCATTTTCTTTGCAATGGCGCAAAAAAGTGGTTTTACCTGTACCTGCTTTTCCTGTTAAAAAGATAGAAGCTTGTGTATAATTTACAAAGTCTGCTGCCAGTTGAAAAGATGCGTTGGTAGTATCGGTAATTGTTGCCATTTAGGTTTGTTTTAAATGCTGATTAAACGAATTTACAAGATTGTGTTTGTAATACTGCATCTTTAGCTTCATTAATATTGCACACTTTTTCATCATTTGTACTTATTAATTATCTCAAAGCAATTATATAAAAAATGTAATAGTAAACGCTCAATACAATTGCCGTGTAAACCCAAAATTTACAGTTGAAATAATTGCGGGGCTATTTAAAGCTTACGAACTATCACAGGTGTGTAACAGGTTAATTTATGGTAGCTGAAAAAGCGAACGCTTTGCAGCATAAAAACTGTTATGGAATGTATAGTAGTCAAATACCAAATGCTACCGGAAGATGCTTAAGCAGTTTTTGAGGAGAAAAACCAGGAAAAAAAAAGGGTTGCATTCTACACCAAAATCCAAAGATTTTTGATAAGAACACAACCCTGTTTACTGCTAACTAAGCAATTTCTTTGTTACCAAATAATAGCAACTCGTTAGCCTGAACTTCGCTGATGTATTTTTTAGTACCCTCTTTATCTGTATAGCTTCTGTTGCAAAGCTTTCCTTCTACTGCTACTTCTGTACCCTTTTGCAGGTATTTCTCTGCAATTTCAGCTACTTTACCCCAGGCCACCACATTGTGCCAGGTGGTTTCTGTTACTTTTTCGCCTTTAGCGTTGCGATAGCTTTCGTTGGTGGCAATACTAAACCGGGCATATTTTTTTCCGCCTTCGGTGTCTTTTACTTCTACTGCGTTGCCTACGTTTCCAATTAACTGAACTTTGTTTTTTAATGCGTACATGGTGGTAAATTTTTAATTGTTATAAATTTTTTATTTCAACCAACCGGCTAAAGGCGCCTTTCAACCGATTGACAACACAAAGATGCTATTGCTCAAAACCGATAGTCGGCTTTTATACGTTTGCTTTCGGTTATAGCCGTTTATAAACGTTTGTAATTGAAAAAACAATTCGTATCTTTTGCTTTAAACCCAATGCAGTAATATGTTAGCAGCCACTCCAGCCAAAAATTGCCTTGCCTGTAACAAACCCGTAAAAGGCAGGGCAGATAAAAAATTTTGTAATGATTATTGCCGCAATGCCTACAATAACCAGCTAAAAACAAGCAGCGATAAGCTTGTAATCAACATCAACAATGCCCTAAAAAAGAACTGGCGCATATTAGATTCGCTTTTACCGGCACAAGACGACATGGCAAAAACTACCAAAGAAAAATTGCTGGCTAAAGGGTTTCAGTTTAAATACATAACCCATACCTATACCAATAAAAAAGGTAATACTTATTTTTTTTGTTACGATTTTGGATACCTGCCGCTGGAAAATGATTGGTACCTGCTGGTAAAACGGAAAGAAGGGTAGGGTAGCAGTTGCGGTATGTTGACCAGGATTTTGCAGTTAAAATGGTAAATCAGTTTTCAAATACAAAATCTGGCTTTAACCAAATCGCATTTTACTCCGTAGCTTTATACCATGCCAACTCCACAAAAACTTTCTACACTTGTAAATGAAATAGACGCAAGCATCCGCAATCGCTTTGCGGGCAATACCTTTTGGATAAAAGCAGAAATAACCGACGTAAAAAAGCAGGCAGATAAGCAATGGTGTTTTCTTAAATTTATTGAAAAAGATGGCAATACCATTACTACCGAAATGAAGGCAGTTTTCTGGTCTAATGCTTATTACTATATTGTAGCTTTTGAAAAGGAAACACAGCAGGTATTTGCCAGCGGATTAGAAATTACCTGCAATGTAAGGGTGCGTTTTCATAAACGCTATGGAATAGATTTAGAGGTACTTGAAATAGATTTTGCCTATGCCATTGGCAAGCTGGAACTGGAAAGAAAGCAAACCCTCGATAAACTGTTAACCAACAATCCAACGATACTACTGCTTAGCAATGGCAGTTATAGTACCCCCAATAAACAAACCCTGTTACCAACAGTGTTTCAATCTATTGCGTTAATTACAGCGCCCAATTCCGATGGGCAAAGAGATTTTAACAAGGTGATTGATCAAAATAAATATGGTTATGCATTTTCGGTTACGCCGTTTTTAACCACCATCCAGGGAGATACAGCTAGTGAGCTTATTATTCAACAATTACACAAAATAGCTAACAGCCCCATACATTTTGATGTGGTGGTAATTGTAAGAGGCGGCGGCTCTGATATTGATTTTAAATCTTTTAACGATTATGAATTGGCAAAAACAATTGCGCTGTTTTCAACCCCCATATTAACCGGTATTGGCCACGATAGAAATACCAGTATTGCAGATTTAATGGCAAGGCAACTAAAAACGCCCACCGAAGTTGCTACTTACATTTTAGAAAACAATATGAGTTTTGAAAGAGAAATTGAAATACTAAAAGAAAGATTTTTTTATAGTATTGATAAGGCGTTGAAAGAAGCTGCAACAGCATTATTGAACTACCGGCAAAGGGTAAAAAACTTACACCCTACTACCATTTTAAACAAGGGTTTTGCTATAGTAAAAATGAATAATAAAATAATAACCAATCCACAAAGCATTTTTATTAACGACGAAGTACAGCTAATACTAAAAGACGAAACAATTAACAGCACCATCACTAAAAAAATTAAAAATGAACCCAACGCTAACATTTGATACAGCCTTTAACCAACTAAAAAAACTGGTAAATCAAATTGAAGATGATGAAATACAGTTGGATACCCTTGCTGAAAAAGTAAATGAAGCAAACGAACTGATACAGTTTTGCGAAACTAAATTGCGAAATATTGAAGTGGAGGTGGCCACCCAAAGCAAGTAACTGCGCCACAATTGATTTTGTACAAAAGCTTAAATCGGAGTACTTCTACTTGAAATTACTTCAACATAACCGTAAAATTAAGCAAGGCCGGAAATGTCAACTGCAGGTAATACGGCGCACTTTAAGTTGTACCGCCTAACTTTATAAACAAAGCACGGCTTTTTATAAGCTATCTTTTATAAGCTATCTTTGAAAAAGAAATTTTTGAAAAGGAAATTTTTGAAAAGGAAATCTTTGAAAAGGAAATCTTTGAAAAGGAAATCTTTGAAGAAGAAATGTATAATAAATTTTTATGTTAGTTAAAGTTCACTCTTACCAAATTGCAGATAGTATAGATATTAAACAATTTAAAACAGCATTTACAGCAGCAACCTATCACGAAGATTCGGATGAATTATTTTACGAAATTGAGAATGAAAAATACCTGTATATTTTTAAATATGGTATTGTTTCTTTTTTAAATTATTCCGAAACAGAAATGACGGCATTTATACAAATACTAATACCTCATTGTAAAAATTTACTGGCTCAAAAACTAAGTGATGAGTTTGAAATAGAAACCCATGCCCAACGAACAAAGTTTGGATATAATAAAATAGAACTTGTAAAGGCAGAAACCGAAATGTATCGCCTGGTAATGCTCAATGTTTCTCAGTCTGTAGCCCTTGACCACTACGAACAGCAAACAAAAAAGTTGTTGGGAGAAACCAACCACCTTACCCTCGAACTCGAGTTAAAAGGACGGCTTAATTTATCTGGCATCAATTTAAAAAAATATATTGGCCGTACGCTCAACCTCAAAAACCGTATTGCAGAAAACCTGTACATTTTTGATTCGCCGGAAGAAACCTGGGAAGATGAAAACCTCAATAAACTAGATGTTGGTTTAAAAAAAACCTTCGATCTTCAATCTCGTTTTCGTGATATACAGGAGGGTTTACAGATAGTAAAAGAAAACCTTGAATTATTTAAAGACATTTTACAATACAGAAATAGCACTGTTTTAGAATGGATCATTATCATACTCATTTTGGTAGAAGTACTCAATTTGTTTGTAGAAAAAATATTTCATTAATTTCAGATTACATTACTTAATCCATCTTACCATTATTGGTGACTTCTAAAAAACCAATACAAGTATTAGCACGTTTTCGTTTGCATATCACTAACCAAAACAGTAAAATTGCAGCAGAAGAAAAGATAGATTTGTGATAAGTTATTGGCGACTACACCCAAATGCAGGTTCAACCGTATTAGCTGGATTATAAAAATAGAAATTGAAAGTATTTACAAAAAACTGAAGAGCATTTCAAATTGTAGCAAAACTTACTGGCTGGTGAGGTCCAATCATGGCCAAGCCTGAGGTAGGGTGTAACCACCGACCGAAACTGGGAACGATAATTTGGGATGCACCCTCCAAAAGCTGTATAATAATAAAACTGCCTTACTTTTGTTGATTGAATGTTTCTATGAAAAAAGTTCGGGTATTTTATTTAATAATGATTTGGAGCTTGACTGGTAGTGCTTTATACCCAAATTATGCAACGGCCCAATGTACAACTCCTATCAACAGCTTTCCCTATTTACAAGATTTTGAAGCCACCAATGGCAACTGGTCTATCAATGGATCTCAATCTTCCTGGGCTTGGGGTGCGCCTGTTAAACAAGTAATAAATGCAGCAGCAAGTGGCATCAATTGTTGGGTAACCGGCGGCCTCTCTAACAACTTTTATAATAATGCAGAAGCAAGTTGGATACAAAGCCCCTGCTTTGATTTTACCGCTATACAATATCCATACCTCAGCGTAAAAATTTGGTGGGAAACCGAGAGAAATTTTGATGGTGCAACCCTTCAATACAGCACAGATAACGGCAGTAGCTGGAACACCATTGGTACAGCCGCAGGCAGTAATAGCTGCCTTGATAGTAATTGGTATAATAGCCAATCAATAAGATTTTTGAGCTCCTTTGGCTCATCTTCCGATGGCTGGTCGGGCAGTATTAATGCAGGAACATCCAACTGCCGCAGTAGCAATGGAAGCGCTGGCTGGGTTACAGCAAAGCATTCTTTAAGTGAGTTGGGAGGCAAAGCCAATGTAATTTTTAGATTTGCCTTTGGTGCTGGTACCCAATGCAATAATTTTGATGGTTTTGCAATAGATGATTTTTCGATAACAGCAGCACTGCCTATTATGGGCACTATAGGTTATAGCTGTGTTGATAGCAATGCCGCCTCATTTTCATTTTCTACCACCTCTTGCCCAACCATTTTTAATTGGGATTTTAATGATCCTGCATCTGCAGCAAACAATACTGCAACAATTGCTAACCCAACACATGTATTTTCGGCACCGGGTACATATACTATTACGCTTAACGTTAGTAATGCAGCGACTCCTGTTTTTACCACTACCCAAACCATTACAATATTAAGTGCCGCCGCAAAAGAAACTACACCCATAGCTTGTAGCGGTGGTGCAACAGGTGCTGCTACGGTTACAGCAATTGGCGCAGCAGGGCCGTTTAGTTATACCTGGACTACACAGCCAGAGCAATACACAGCAACCGCTGTTGGATTAGCAGCCGGCACCTATAGCGTAAATGTATCTACCTTAAATGCTTGTGATATTGTAGCAACAGTTACTTTGGCCAATGTTGCATTGGTGCTCTCGGCAGCAATACAACAGCCTGGCTGCCTGTTTCCAAAAGGATCGGTTAAGCTGTCTATAAGCGGCGGAGTGCCTCCATATACTTATGCCTGGTTGCCGGCGGTAAGTATGGCAGATTCCGCAGTGCAATTAGAAGAAGGACGCTATATTGTAACGGTAAAAGACAGCAGGTTATGTGCCATAAACGATACTTTCACCATTACAAAATTTCCTGCCCCTACTGTAGCTGCCGTAAAAATAAATGATGTGGATTGCAATGGTATACTTTTTGGAAAAGCAATTGCAATCGTCACCGGCGGCACAGCTCCTTTTATCTATAGCTGGAACACAACACCGCAACAAAATACCGCTACAGCTATTGATTTAGTAGAGGGAAACACCCAGGTAACCATCACAGATTTTAACGGATGCATAGCTACAGCCAACATTTTAATTGGCATAGGTGGTATATGCAATGATGTATATTTTCCCAATTCATTTACCCCCAATCAGGATGGAAAAAATGACCTGTTTGGGCCAACAGGAAACGTGCTTGCTATATCCGATTATTTTATTAAAATTTACAACCGCTATGGGCAGCAAGTATTTAGCAGTAATAATCCTTTACTAAAATGGGATGGAACATTTAAAGGAAAAAAATTGAACACGGGTACTTTTGTATGGCAAACAAATTATAAATACCAGGGAAGAATTCGGCATTCTGTACATGGTACCATAACTATTATACAATAAAAAACGATACATGCAGTATGAAAAAAGCGGGAAAAATTATATTCAGTATTTTGTTGTCTTTATTTATTTTAATCAATATTATTACGGCATTTCATGCGTATAAATTTACCCATTTTTATGATATAGGCCAGGTAGCTGTAATAAAAAATGAGAACAAAACAGGCTGGGATAAAACCGCAGAAATACTCTTTGGTATTAATGCAATAAAGCAACAAAATAGTGCACCCGACAGCTCTTTTGAAAAGGTAATTATACATACTACAGAAGATATTAAACTCCAGGGCTGGTATCAACAATCCGTTGATTCTGCTAAAGGAACAGTGATATTATTTCATGGTCATGGTAGTAAAAAATCTGCAGTAAGAGATGAGGCGGCTAACTTTAAAAAACTAGGCTACAATACTTTTTTACTCGATTTTAGAGCCCATGGTAATAGTGGTGGCAATACCAGTACCATTGGGTTTTACGAGAGTGAGGATGTAAAATTAGCCTACGATTTTATAAAGCAAAAAGGAGAAAAAAATATTATTCTATGGGGTATTTCAATGGGGGCGGCAGCCATTACCAAAGCCATGAATGATTATCCTTTGCACCCATCAAAAATAATTTTAGAAATGCCTTTTGCCTCTATTCTACAAGCAGCAGAAGGCAGAATAAAAATGATGGGACTACCACCGGAGCCACTTGCAACATTCATTACTTTCTGGGGTGGTACGCTTCATGGGTTTTGGGCATTTGGTATGCAACCGGGTGAGTTTGCAAAAAAGATTTCTGTACCAACCTTATTGCAATGGGGCAAAAAAGATGCCCGGGTAAATCAAACAGAAACAGACGCTATTTATGCAAGCCTTGCAGGCCAAAAACAACTGGTAGTGTATGAGACAGCAGGCCACGAGTCGTTGTGTAATAAAGAACATGATAAATGGATTGAGGCAGTTAGCTCCTTTTTAAATAAATAATACAACTTGAAAAAGCCATTGCTTTTATAATGGATTTTTAACGACTATCCGCAAAGAGGTGCAAACAAAAGATTAACTCCATACTATAGATTTTCCGCTCCAATCTTCGAGTTCCTTCTCCTTTGGAAAATGGTTGGGATGAGGCCACGTGACACAATTTTTAATAAAAGTTATCTATTTTGTAAAGTCGCATTCAATTGCGGATAGTCATTGGATTTTTTTAAAAAATTACTTGTTTGCGCCCGGTAACGAAACAAGTTTTGCAGCCTGCAAATGGCAGTAGTAAAATGTATAAAGGTGTTTATGGTTTTACTAAATGACGTTTAATTTGCCACGCTAAAGTAAACAGTAAAAAGCT
>JBBQTZ010000163.1:0-10454 GCA_038234405.1 Chitinophagales bacterium | reverse complement strand
TGTTTTTCGTCCTTCGGGGGTTTTTACTGCTGCGGGCAGCCTATCGCCCAATACCTGAAAAATAGGTAATTGATTTTTTAATTCGGCTGGTATAATGGTAAGTTCATTTGTTTGGTTGCTCATATTTTAGTTGATTTCTTTTTGAATGATGGCAACTACCTGTTGCATTTCGTTTAATACACTGTTTACAGACAAATGGCCATTACCAATTTTTTCTTCAATTATCTCTACCGGTAATTTGTATTTTTCATTAACGCTTTCGCTTTGCAGCTTTTTATCTGCCAGCTTGTTTTGAAGTGCCACTATTTGTTGCTCAATATCGCTTATTTCTGCTATCAAATTTGCCTTATCCTGCTCTTTTTGCTGTATCAGTTTGTCTTTTTCTTCTTGCCGCTTGGCTGTTTCTGTGTCTAATACTTTTTTTAAACTACTAATGTAATAATTACCTGTGTCTAATAATTTTTGTTTGGAAAGAGATTTATCTACATACCTGAGCGAAGTAAAGGCAGCTTTTATATTACTACTGTTAGCCTCTCCCATTTCAATGGCGGCGTTCCATACTTCAAAAAAATCGTAGCCTGGTTTATTCAAAGATTCCAGCAACTGGTAAATACGCAGTTTCATTTCTTTTACATTTTCAGTGGCTGGCAATGTTGAATTGGCTGGTACTGCTGTGGCCGGTGCTGCTTTAGTTACGGCAGGCGAAACTGCTGCTGGCAGTACTTCTTCACTATCTGTAGTAGTAAAAAGTATTCTTTTTAATCCCCGCAAAAGGCCATCTTTTATTCCGTCTGTATTATTACTCATTTATTTATAAAAATTTGCTGTAATTACTGCGTAAATGTAAAGTTAAAGCACTAATAAACAAACCAATTTTTACACAATCTCTATTTGTGTTTTTGTGCTCTGCCATAAGTAACTATTGTATTGTAAAAAATTTAAAGAAGTACAATTTGGTAGTACAACAAAATAACTTTGCCCTGGTTTATATTTAGGCACAAGGTAAACAAACAGGTAAATACCTTTCCGTAAAACAAATAAATAACTTTCGTTTAACTATTTAAAAAAATAAGCAAGACTATTTCAGTTTATGCACAAACCATTTGCAGTTAACAAAATTTACCGATCTTTCGAACATGAAAAAATTACTACTGCTTTCCTTAGCCTGTTGTGTTGTTTTAAGCATTTGCGCACAGCAAAAACCTGCTTATATCTTATACAATTCCAATGGTAAAAAAGTATCGTACAGAAAAATGATTAACGAACTTACGCAAAAAGACATTGTGCTGATTGGAGAGTACCACAACAATCCTATTAGCCATTGGATGGAACTGGAGATTACCAAAGATTGTAAAGAAAAAAGAAACCTGGTATTGGGTGCCGAGATGTTTGAACAGGATAATCAACCGGCATTAGACCTTTATTTGCAAGGTAAATTATCTGCCAAAGGATTAGATTCAGCAGCAAGGCTTTGGAATAATTACCCAACTGATTATGCCCCGCTCGTAAATTTTGCCAAAGAAAATAATATCGCCTTTGCTGCCACAAATATACCACGCAGGTATGCCAGCATGGTATCGAAGGGAGGGTTCCAGGTACTGGATACTATTGCCGCAACTACTAAATTATGGATGGCGCCGCTACCCATAAATTTTGATGCAAACCTGCCCGGGTATAAAAATATGATGGATATGATGGCGGGACATGGCAGTGTAAATATGTTGAAAGCACAAGCCATTAAAGATGCTACCATGGCCTATTTCATTTTAAAATATTTCATTCCCGGCAGCTTGTTCATTCACTACAATGGCAGTTATCATTCAGATAATCATGATGGAATTGTATGGCATTTAATGCAAAGCAAACCTGATTTAAAAATTGTAACGGTTACAACAGTATCTCAAAAAGACATTAGCAAATTATTGGACGAAAATAAAAACAAAGCCGATTTTATTATTTGTGTAGATGAGGATATGACTTCGACATACTGAGTGTAAAATGTAAAAGTTGTAATGAACAATAGAAAAGCTACCCTATTTTTTTATTAAATCAGTTAATGTTTAGCAATTTTAAATTTACAATAAGCATTATTTTAGCTGATAAATACAAAACAAAAAATAACAAGATGGATAAGGTGCAGCAGGCAGATGAACAAGCAATAGCATATCAGCAGCAATTGCAAGTTGCTTTGCAGGAAATTGAAGCAGAGGTAATGCGGGCAAAAAAACTATTTCCTGCTAATTTTCATAACCAGCATGAAGCCTACGCAGTAATTTTAGAGGAAGTAGATGAGCTGTGGGATGAGATTAAAAAAAATCAAAAAAAATACGATTTGGCAGCACAACGAAAAGAAGCTACGCAGGCAGCAGCTATGTTGGTTAGGTTGCTGGTAGAATTGGTGTAGGTTTTTATAAATAATTGTACAACAGCAGGAAAATAGTACGCTAACCCCCATTACAATTGATTTTTTAAAGAACAGAACTATAGGAATGCATTAGTTTATATTTGCTGATTTAATCAAATACAAACAGCACACTACATGAAGAAGCTTAAAGACGATTGGTATAAAAACAGCACCTGGAACGGTACTATCGACAGTAAATTTGAAGACTCCTTAAAGCGTGCCCGTGGCAATTATAACAAAGCTAAATATTTGCAAATACAAGGATCTTTATTGCTGGATAATGCTCAGCCAAACATACAAGCGGTAGGTGTAGCGTTGCTTTCACGTATTTTAGAAGATTTTCCACAGGAGCATAGCAGCGTTATTCTTGCCCAGGAAAAGTTGGGAGATTATTACCTGCAACAAAATAACCATCAACAGGCAATTCATTTTTTTACACTAGTTACCAATTACTGCATTGAACAAAATTCAAGAGGTGGTACCACTACTATATCAGACTTAAAACTGGCAGAAGCACTTTTTAAAACCAATGAGTCCATAAATTTGGAGCAGGCCTACCTATTAGTAATTAAATATCCTATTGCATTGCTAAAAACAACCACGCAAAATTTTTACTATGCTGCATTGGCTGCCCGCATTTGCCATATACTTCAAAAAAAAGAAGAGGCTACAAATTTTGCAAATACAGCTTTAGCCTTACCTGTTGTTTTAAAACCAGTTGCCACCAACCGCAAGCCATCAGCCGCAAACAAACAGATGGAAACTATTTTAAAAACATTGGAAGAAATAAGTAAGCAGTAACAAACTATGAAACATTTTTTTGCTAATTGAAATGGATTCTTAACAAATTTACAGTAGGGTTACTGTTACTGTTGAATAGTAAAATTAGCTGTTAACCAGGGTGATGAAATAATAATCGTTACTAATTTTACTTGCATTAACCTTTATAGCAGGCATCTAAAGCCATTTTTATACCGTCTTACAACTCAAAATATATAATATAAAAATTAGTGGGCTGTGCCGGGCTCGAACCAGCGACCCTCACGTTGTCGACGTGATGCTCTAAACCAACTGAGCTAACAACCCATAAAATGATTGCGAAAATATCAATTATACCAACAGCTAACCGCTTTTTTATTTTCCGTTTGGTATTTTGTAAATAAGTTTTTTTCTGTTAATCATTAATTGACTGGGTTTATAGTTACTTATCTGCAAAGAATGCCTTGTGCAGTAATCCTTGTGCAGTAATCCTTGTGCAGTAATCCTTGTGAAGTAATCCTTAACTGCGAATTTAAATAAGGGTAATAAGTTTTAACTTCATTTAAAACTATACGGCGTTAACCCTGCTAATGCAGCTAAAAGCCATAGTAGATTTTCAACAACATACAAGGCTTTACGCACCTGCTTATATTGAGGTTGAAACCATTGCAACTCCAAAGCTGGTTTTTACGTATTTCTTAAGATAAAAAAGGTATTTTTTCAATTTATATAATAAAAATAGTAGCATTCATGAAAGTAAATTCTATTAAAAATATCATCATTGTGCTTTTTGTGCTGGTTATTTTATGCATCACATTTTTTGTTTTTGCTACGTATAAAAACATGAAGGAAACCCAAAAGCAAAATGCAAAAGTTAAAAGCTCGTTAGAGATGTTGCTTGCTATGGAAAACATTTTAATTCACCTGGAGCAGCTTGAAACGCAACAGCGGGGTTATACTTTTACAAACAAAGAGCAGTTTGCCTTGCCCTATAAAAAAGCGCTAAATAATTTTATAAATGATACCATTACTTTAGCTCGAATAGTAGAACATAAACCGGAGAGGGCTTTAGATTTACAATCGCTGATTGCGCTATTACAAAAGAAAATAGCGTATTCAAAACAAACGGTCTTGTTATATGAAATGGAGGGTATTGAGCCTGTAGTTACAGTTGTAAAGCTTGGCACAGGAAGAGTGTTAAGTGATAGTTTAAGATCTGTCACATCTGCCATAATGAATACAGATAACACTTTACTCACCGATGCAAATTCTTATTTGCAGGTTGTAGCAGAAAGAACCACTTTGAGATTTTTTTATCTTTCATCATTTTTTATTTTATTGTTATTGCTATTTTTTGTCATAATCAATTACAATTTAAAAAACCGGCAGATTGCTTCGGAAAAATTAGCTTACAATGCCTCCTTAATAGACACAATATCGGATGCGATTTTCTCCACAGACCAAAATTTTATTATACAAAGCTGGAATAAATATGCAACAGCACAATATGGTATTTCTAGTGAGGATGCTGTTGGAAAGCCCCTGCCATCTTTGCTCAACGTACATTTATCCGAAGCAGAAGTTTTAAAAAGCTTAGCTGAACTTAATACGAAAGGCAGTTTTTTATCTGAATATTTGGTTACTACGCTAGAGGGAAAAAAAATATTTGTATTGGCAAGTATTAGCTGTTTATTAAATAAGCAGGGAAACATTACCGGCTATGTTGCTGTGCATAAAGATATATCAGAAAGAAAAAAATTGGAAGATCAACTTAAAGTATTTAATCAGGATTTGGAAAGGCAGGTAAATGTTAAGACGGCAGAATTATCTGATATTTTTGAGCGCATTACCGATGGTTTTATAGCACTAGACAAAAACTGGAGTTATACTTATGTAAACAAAAGAATTTGCCAGTTACTTGGGTTTAAGCAAGAAGATTTAATTGGAAAAAACATTTGGGAAGAATTTCCGGATTTAAACAACCAGGCTTTTTTTTACGAATATTATAATAAGGCATTAGTGGAGCAACGGTATTATTTTTTAGAATTGTATTATTCACCATTAAATATTTGGCTGGAAAACCATATCTATCCTTCTCCCACAGGCATATCTGTATATTATAGAGATGTAACCCAAAAGAAAGAAGCAGAAGCAAAAGCAATAAAGGCTAGCGAGCTTTCAGAAAAAATTATAGATAGCTTGCCAGGTATTTTCTTTATGCATCAAAAATTAGCTAAAGGATTATTTAGATGGAATAAGAAACTGGAAATAATTTCTGGTTATACACCCGGGGAAATTGGCACTAAAAGTATTAACGAGTTTTTAGATGAAGCTGATTTTGATATAGTAATAAAAAAACTGGAAGAGGGATTTATATACGGACAAGCAGAATTGGAAACCAATATAATAACAAAAGAAGGCAAAAAGATACCATTTTACTTTACAGCAATGGTGATAGAAATAGAGGGAACCCCATTTTTAATTGGTAATGGTTTAGATATTTCTGAAAGAAAAAAAGCTGAAGCACAGGCAAAAAGAAACTTTGATAAAATTCAGTTACTGGCAAAATTAAGTGAGGCAATAGGCCAGGCTAAACAGGTAAATCAGTTATATGAAATAAGCCTTACTGCATTGATACAAAACATAGGTGCCGATAAGGTATCTATAGGCATTTTTGATGAAAAAAATCAATTGGAAATTGTGGCAGATAATGGACTTTCGGATTTATTTAAAGCCTATTTGCAAAAAAATAGTAACGTGCTAAAACTTTATGACAAAACCTACTGTTTTACCATAGGTGATATTGATGCAGAACGAAGATCAGCAGAAGATTCAGTAGCATTTTTTGCAGAAGAATTGAAGGCTGCTGCCTATTTCCCCCTTATTTATCAGCAACAGCCAATTGGACTTTTTAATTTATTTTTTAAAAACCCCCGTACCCTTACCAGCCAGGAAGTTCAATTAATAGAAACCATTGCCAGAACGGTAGCTTTTGCTATTAATGAAAAAAGATATGAGTTAGCACTAATAGCCTCTAACCAAAAATATAAGCTACTCTTTTATAATAATCCCATGCCTATGTGGATGCTCTCTTATCCTGAAAGAGATTTTGTGGACGTAAATGAATCTGCTCTTGCTCACTATGGCTACTCCCGGGATGAGTTTTTAAAAATGAATATAAATAATATAAGGCCTTTAGAAAATACCATACTACTTAATAAAATGAAAGCTGCCGTACCCGTAAATGCGAGCTACAAAGGTATTTGGAGACATAAAAAGAAAAATGGCGAAATTATTAAAGTAGAAATTATTGCACACGATATTTTTTATGAAGGCAAAAATGTAAGATTGATTTTGGCTAATGACATAGATGAAAAAGTAAAAGCAGAAGAACGCCTGCAGGAATCTTACCAGCAAATAAGGCAACTTGCTACCCATCTGCAAAATATAAGGGAAGATGAACGTACAAAAATTTCAAGAGAAATTCATGATGAACTTGGGCAACAGCTTACCGGGCTAAAAATGTATGTATCCTGGCTAAACAAAAAAATAATACCGCATGAATCTGAAATAAAAGAAAAATTTCAAAATACAATGGATTTAATAGAAGATACAATCAAATCTGTAAGAAAAATATCAACCGAGTTGCGCCCAAGTATGTTGGATGACCTTGGCCTGTTGGCGGCATTGGAGTGGCAAAGTAATGAATTTGAAAAAAGATATGGCATTGCAACTACTTTCATTGATTTAACCGGCAATAAGCCCATTGAAACAAAATTTACCACAAGTCTTTTTAGAATATTTCAAGAGTCGCTGACGAATGTAGCCCGCCATGCCGATGCAAAAAAAGTTATAAGCTCACTTATTTTTGATGATAATCAATTACAATTAACCATTACCGACAATGGTAAGGGGTTTGTAGTAAATGAATTAGGTAGTAAAAAAACACTCGGTCTGTTTGGTATGAGAGAACGCACTATGGAAATGGGGGGTAATTATGAAATTAAAAGTGAACCTGGCATTGGAACTACTGTATTTATCACAATACCTTTACTGTAATTAACAGGCAAGTGCAAACATCACCAATAGATAATTAATTATGATAAGGATACTTATAGCAGACGACCACACCATTGTACGAAAAGGAATAAGGCAAATATTGGCTGAAGAATTTATTGATGCAGTTATTGAAGAAGTGGCAGATGCAAATGAATTAATAAAAAAAGTTATTTTAAATCAATGGGATTTAATAATATCTGACCTTACAATGCCTGGCAAAAGTGGGTTGGAAGCCTTGCAGCATATAAAACATCTTTTTCCAACACTACCTGTTTTAATCCTGAGCATACACCCCGAAGAGCAATATGCCATTAGGGTGTTAAAAGCTGGTGCTGCTGGTTATCTTAGTAAAGACACTGCACCAGAAGAATTAGTTAATGCAGTAAACAGGGTTTTGCTTGGTAAAAAATACATTACACTTTCTATTGCAGAAAAAATAGCAGACAGTCTCGATAAGGATTTCAATAAAAAAGTGCATGAAACACTGAGCGACAGGGAGTTAAATGTATTTAAAATGATAGCCTCAGGCAAATCAGTAACGGAGGTAGCAGATTCTCTTTTTTTAAGTGCAACCACAGTAAGTACCTACCGTGCCAGAATAATGGCCAAAATGAATATGAAAACCAATGCTAATCTTACTTTATATGCAATTGAAAACAACTTGCTATAACAAAATCAACTAAAATAATCTCAAAATCATTTTAATATTTATTAATAAGTAGTTCAAACAACTACAAAAATGTGGCTATTATTCTACTTTACTTTAATTATTTATTCTATTGTAATAAAAATAAAATATTCGTTATTTTGATAAATATCCCGCTTTAGAACAATGTATGAGAAAACCAAAATTTTTTAGTAGGTTATTTTACAAAAAAAGGCAAATTAAATTTTACAATTATTTGTTTGCCCATTAAAATCAGTAATTGATTTTAAAAGTACTAAGCTGGAATAAGAACCAAATTATTACAGTATTAAACCTTCGTAACAAGATTAAAAGCAACTTTTTGAAATTGCCTGGCAGTTTTTGAAAGTTGCTTTTTTAATTAACCTGTTTACAATTGCTCTTTTATTGCTTTTAAAAAATAGTTTTTTACCTCAAATTTGTCTGTTGAAGATCTATAAGTACTGCCAACTGCTATAAAGTGTAGCATTTTCCAACATTTTTTGAGCTTTAAATAATTTTTTAACTTTCTTTAAAAACATAAGCGGAGGAACTTATCTGTATTGTATTTGTAAACTTTATTACAAATACAACTACATAAGTTGAGTAACTGGAAGTAACTACGGTTTTTTATGCAGCATGGTTTTCACTATTGGCAAATACCGGTACTTTTTGTTTGTTCTTTTTACTGTTTACAAATTGCTTTGCATAGTTTAATGCCTCACCTATTACGTGGTGCATATCCATATAGCGGTAAGTAGCTAGCCTGCCCAAAAAAGACACTTGCTGTTGCTCTTCCGCTAATTTTCTGTATTGCATCAATAAACTAATATCCTCATTCAATCTTTTAGGATAATAAGGTACATCATCAGCAGTTGTTTCTTTACTGTACTCCGTAAAGTAAACAGTTTTAGAATGCTTTTCCCAGGGAGTAAAATGTTTGTGCTCGGTTATTCTTGTATAAGGCACCGCTTCATCGCAATAATTTATTTGAACAGTTCCCTGGTGATCACCGTTTGCATAAGTTTTTTCAAAACTTACTGTTCTGTAGCCTAGCCGTCCAAATTGATAATTAAAAAACGCATCTAACGGGCCTGTGTAAAATACATGGTCAAAATTGGCTGCATCAGCAGCAGGGTTAAATTTTTTATTAAGCTTTATTGTTATTGCTGGATGGGTTATCATTTTCAACATTACTGCAGTATAACCATCTACAGGTATGCCGGTAAATTGGTGTCCATGGTAATTATCATCGTAATTAAACCTAACCGGAATGCGCTTTAATACAGCCGCAGGCAAGGCAGAAGGCTCACAACCCCATTGCTTTTTTGTGTATCCATAAAAAAAGGCCTCATATAGCTGCCGGCCAATAAAATGCAATGCCTGCTCTTCAAAATTGGCTGGTGCTGTAATGGTAGTATCAGCTAAACCTGCCAAAAATATTTCAGCTTCGGCCGGGCTAAGGCTTTTATCAAAAAATTGATTTATAGTTTGAAGGTTAACTGGCAAAGAAAAAATTTTATTGCCAACCATTGCCTTTACCCGGTGTACGTAAGGTTTAAATTCGCCAAAACTGTTTACGTAATCCCAAATTTCTTTTTTATCTGTATTAAATATGTGTGGACCATATTGATGCACCATCACATTGGTTTCAGTATCCCTTTCGGTATGGCAATTGCCGCCAATATGTTCTCTTTCATCCCACATTTCTATGGTACAATCAATTTGCTGTGCCAATTGATTCGCCAACACACATCCTGAAAAACCTGTACCTACTATCAAATATTTGGGGGTCATACTATAAATGCTTTATGGTAGAATATAACAAATATAGAAGAAATAATAGAGTAGCAACTTTAGTGTTTAGTGGGATGCATTTCAAAATGACGCAGCGCCGAGTGGTTGGTGAGGTCGCCAAACACTGTCTAAACCCGGTTGATCTCCATGCCAACCTAAAATGGGAGCGACAACTTAAAATGCACCCCTTTAGTGAAGCTGCTTTTAAATGGTTAACTAAATTTTAAAACAGGTAAACTGATGTTATTAAAAACACTACTGTTTTCGATGGCTGTTGTGCTGGCAAATACCACATTTATTTATTTACTGCTCTATGGGTTGTTTTTTCCAAACTGTTGTTAAATGGATTATAGTAAACAATATAGCTGCTGGTTAATAGTGTACTATATGTTTTCAATGTTTCAACAAAATGCACCAATCTATCAAATCAATTCGTTTCTTTACACCATAAAAATCGATATAATTTGAATTCCCAATACACATATTTTATTATTTTGGCAGCTTCAGTTGCTGGTCCGTTTGCGCTTAGTTTTGATAAAAAGGTAGCATTTTATAAAAAGTGGAAGTTTATATTTCCTGCTATGCTAATACCCTGCTTCTTGTATATATGCTGGGATATGTACTTTACGCACCTGGGTGTGTGGAGTTTTAATGCCAATTTTATTACCGGCGTTAAAATTAATAACCTGCCGGTAGAAGAAGTTCTTTTTTTTGTAATAGTTCCTTATTGCTGCCTTTTTATTTATGAGTGTATAAAGTGCTATTTTCCAA
>JBBQTZ010000162.1:0-10527 GCA_038234405.1 Chitinophagales bacterium | reverse complement strand
TCTTCGATAAAACTGATAGATGATAGAATTATTTATTACCGTTTAATGGAGCAGTACAACGGCCGCTTTGCTGCAAAAGAATACAATGAGCTCGTTTTATTTTATCAGCAAATTTCCAAAGCGGACAGATCAAGAGTAGTGCTAGTTAAAGTTGAATAGTTCTGTTTGCAAACTATTTTACAGATTATCTTCTAAATGTAGCCGGTGAAAAAAGCGATGCGCTATTGGAGCAATTAAAATACCGATGGTACTTATAAAAGCAACGCCACTGAACAACGCATACAAAGATGCAAAAACCTTTGCCTCCTTAGTTAACACAATATTGGCATCTATCATCGGGCCCATCCCACTCAATATCCTTGTTGCATTTAATAAACTATCGCACCAGTCAAATTGTGCCATGGTTATTTTATAGCCAATAACACTAATTAAAAGGCATATTAACATTATTGTTGATCCAAAAATGGCATTGTACCAAAGTCGTTTGAAAAAGACTTTTGGCACCATTTTGTTTTGCTTATTACTGCTCAGCAGTTGATTTGCGTACATGTAAGTTTACTGTTTTTATCTTTTCAACAAAAAATTTACATTAATATAATCATCAATCGCAGTTGCCTGTAATTTGCTTATCAATGGCTTTTTTTAATTCCTGGTAAATGGTTCTCTTATCTTCATTAACTATGCTTTTTACAAAAATGATACAAGCGTAGTTTCTGCATTTATCTATATATGGCCAGGTGCCAAATAAGCCGGGGCTCGATACTACTGTGCTAATTCCTTTGCTATCGCTCTGTTCAATCCATTCACCTAGTCCGTATTCAAATCCTTCTGCAACTTTAGGCACATACTTCTTACTCACTTTTTGGGTTGTTTGTATCGTTTGCATTTGAGCAACAGCCTGTTCACTTAAAATTCGTTTACCCATAAAAGTCCCTTTTTCTAAAATCATCGTCATAAAATTCAGGTATTCACCAGCAGTAGAAATAGCCCCGCCCGAAGGATTAACGGCATTGTTATAATCTTCTGGGGTAAAACTGCTGTACTTCATATTAAGGGGAGTAAATATCCGTTGCTTCATCAGCGCTTCAAATTTTTTCTTCGAAATAACTTCCAACACCCTTGCTGCTATATTTAAACCAATGTTGCCGTAAAAAAAACTAGTGCCCGGGTTGGCCGCAATCTCCTTTTTGGCAAATGAATTTACTTCATCTTCCAGCGATTCAAATTTTCGGCGTTCCAGTAATTTGCTAATAGTTCTCTGGTTATCTGTAATGCCGGTTTGGTGCGATAAACATTGGCGGATAGTGATGTATGATTTGCCGTAGGTTTCAAATATCGGCAAATAGACACTTATTCTTTCATCCAGCGAAATTTTGCCTTCATCTACAAAAGTCATTACAAGGGCTGCAGTAAGCCATTTACTGCAACTAGCTATTGGCGCTATCGTTTTACTGTTGTATTCGCCGATTGCCTTTTGATACACCATTTTGCCATCTTTGTAAATAAGGGTTACCGAATTGTTGCCCATGGCTTTTTGATTTTCGGTAAGCAGTTTATCAACCTCCGTAAAGTTGTATTGACTCTTACCTGCTAGACAGAGTAGCACAAAACCTGCTACCATTGTGCATTTACGGCAGTTTGTTTTTAATTTGTATGACATAATTTCCTGCATTTTAATTTGGATAAGGATTTGAGCCCTTTTATAAAAATAAAGTTATCTGAAATTTATTAATCAGGTACACACATTAACTATTTGGGTGCATTTTAAATTGACGCAGTACCAGGTGTTTGGTGGAGATAACAACCAAAACCTGGTCACTCCCGGTGTAACCTCCAACCACGGCACAGCCGTGGTCGGTTAACTCACCGGGCGAAATTTGAACCGACATTTTGAAATACACTCAACTTATTTGATGTAACAAATAATGAAATCATTACCATTTATTAATCTTAAAATCACCTTATATGAATCTGAATAATTTCACTATTAAAGCACAGGAAGCTATTGCACAGGCACAACAACAAGCCTTCAACAATCAAAACCCTGTAATTGAAACGGAACATTTACTTAAAGCCTTGCTTAGTGAGGCCGACTCACCTATTGAATTTTTACTCAAAAAAAATAATGTAAATGTTGTTTTTATTGAAACAAAAATTGATGAAAGCATCAATAAACTACCAAAGCAAAGCAGCGGAGAGCCTGCACAATCTGTAAGCCGGGATATGAATAGTGTGGTACTAAGAGCTACCGCAGCATTAAAAACTTTTGGCGACGAATTTGTAAGTGTAGAGTATTTGCTGCTTAGTATTTTACAGGGCAGTGATAATAGCGCCAAATTATTAAAAGATGCCGGCCTTACAGAAAAAGGGCTGATAGCTGCAATAAAAGATTTACGTAAGGGTTCTAAAGTGTCTTCTCAAACAGAGCAAACCGAGTTTAACGCTTTAAATAAGTATGCCAAAAACCTAAACGAAATGGCAAGGGCAGGTAAACTGGATCCGGTTATAGGCAGAGATGAAGAAATTAGGCGTACACTGCATATCTTATCACGCCGCAGTAAAAATAATCCCATTTTAGTAGGGGAGCCTGGTGTAGGTAAAACCGCAATAGCTGAAGGTTTGGCCATGCGGATTGTAAATGGTGATGTGCCCGAAAACCTAAAATCAAAAATTATATATGCCCTTGATATGGGGCAGTTGATAGCCGGTGCCAAATACAAAGGAGAGTTTGAAGAGCGCCTGAAGGCTGTGGTGAAAGAAGTAAGCACAAGCGATGGCGAAATTATTTTATTTATTGATGAAATACACACATTGGTGGGTGCAGGAGGTGGCGATGGTGCCATGGATGCGGCCAATATTTTAAAGCCTGCATTGGCTCGTGGAGAGTTAAGGGCAGTGGGTGCTACTACACTAGCCGAATACCAGAAGTTTTTTGAAAAAGACAAGGCATTGGAACGTCGTTTTCAAAAAGTATTGATTGAAGAACCAGGTGTAGAAGACGCAGTTTCTATTCTCCGTGGATTAAAAGACCGGTACGAAACCTATCACCATGTGCGGATTAAAGATGAAGCCATTATTGCAGCAGTAGAACTATCGCACAGGTATATTACCGATCGTTTTTTGCCGGATAAAGCCATTGATTTAATTGATGAAAGTGCAGCTAAATTAAGGATGGAAATGAATAGCATGCCAGAAGAACTCGATAAACTGGAACGCCAAATTCGGCAGCTCGAAATTGAAAGAGAAGCCATTAAACGGGAGGATGATAAAGTAAAGCTAAAAGATTTAAATACAGAAATAGCTAACCTTTCTGTACAGCGGGATACCTACAAAGCTAAATGGCAGCAAGAAAAAGAATTGGTAGAAAAAGTACAAACAGCCAAAGCAGCTATTGAAGGCTTTAAGCAAGAGGCAGATAAGGCAGAGCGCAATGGTGAATATGGAAAAGTAGCTGAAATTAGATACGGAAAAATTAAAGCCGAAGAGGAAAAAATAAAAATAGTAACCGCACAATTAGATGCCTCTACCGAAAAAAGAATGCTTAAAGAAGAGGTAGATGCGGAGGATATTGCAATAAATGTGGCAAAAGCTACTGGCATTCCGGTAATGAAAATGTTACAGGGCGAAAGAGAAAAATTGCTGTTGCTGGAAGATGAATTACATAAACGGGTAGTAGGGCAACAGGAGGCTATTGAAGCCGTAAGTGATGCTATACGTAGAAGCAGAGCAGGTTTGCAAGATCCTAAAAAACCAATTGGTTCCTTTATTTTTTTAGGTACAACCGGCGTAGGTAAAACAGAATTGGCCAAAGCATTGGCAGACTACCTGTTTGATGATGATAGTATGATGACAAGGATTGATATGAGTGAGTACCAGGAAAAACATTCCGTAAGCAGGCTGCTAGGTGCACCTCCGGGTTATGTTGGGTACGATGAAGGAGGGCAGCTAACAGAGGCTGTAAGGCGTAAACCATACAGCGTTATTTTACTGGATGAAATTGAAAAAGCCCATCCTGATGTGTTTAATGTTTTATTGCAGGTATTAGATGATGGCCGCCTTACAGATAATAAGGGCAGGGTGGTAAATTTTAAAAATACCATCATAATAATGACAAGCAATATGGGAAGCCATATTATACAGGAAAACTTTGAGAAGGTAGATGAAAGCAATAAAGAAGAAATTGTAGAGCGTACCAAAGCAGAGGTTATTATTTTATTGAGGCAAACCATTAGGCCCGAGTTTTTAAATAGAATTGATGAAATCATCATGTTTCATCCGTTAATGAAAAAAGAAATTAGAGGTATTATTCAAATACAATTAAATAGCTTAGTAGAGTTAGTGGCAGCTAGTGGCATACAATTAACCTTTAGTGAGTATGCAATCGATTACCTGGCAGAGAATGGTTACGATCCTCAGTTTGGAGCAAGACCACTCAAAAGACTCATTCAAAAAGCCATCATCAACCAATTAAGCAAACGTATTCTGGCTGGCGACATTGATAAATCTAAACCGGTACTTGTTGACGTATTTGATAATACAGTTGTATTCAGAAATGAAAACCCAGTAGTAAAAATCAAAAATTTGGACGAAGAAACCGTTAAATTTAGTTAACAATTTTACTTTAACTCATTGATTATAAGGTTTGTGGAAAAACTGTGCATCACTTTTTCACAGCCGGTATAGGTAAAGTGGTAAAAAAGTTTATCTTCAAGCGCTTTCAAAATATTTGTGATAAGTATTAACAATTTGTTTTAAAACATAACTATTTATTTAGTGTTATAATAATTAAAAACTGTATAAACAGTTTTAGTATAAATCAAAAAATAAACAATCATGGCATTTAAAAAAGAGGTAGTAGAAATAATTGAACCACGGGATGTATTTGTAGGCAGCATAGATGCGCCTGTAACACTTGAAGAATTTGGCGAATATGAAAGTGAAGCTTGCGCAAAAGCAAATGAAATTGTAAAACAGGTTTTGATAGATTATGAAGGACGAGTACGTTTCAATTTCCGTCATTTTCCACTTACGCACATTCACCAACGTAGTTTAAAGGCTGGCGAAGCTGCCGTTGCTACTGCACAAAATGGTAAATTTTGGGAAATGCATAACATTTTGTTTGCAAACCGCCGTAACCTTGGCACTACAAGTTTAAAACTGCATAGCAAAGAAGCAGGCGTACAAAATAAGCGCTTTTTAGATGAGCTGGTAAATGCTACCTACGGCTGGCAGGTACAGGGCGATATTAAAGAAGGCCACAACCGTGGTGTAAAAGATGTACCTACATTTTTTATAAATGGCGAAAAATTTACAGGTAAAAATACCTACGAAGAAATAAGCAAGGCCTTGGATTTGGCGTTGAAAAATTTAAAGAAAAAAGCTCCTGCTAAAGAAAGAGCCTAAAATATAAAAGCCCCGGTATAAATATCGGGGCTTTTTTTATCTAATCCTTTTAACCAAATGTTGCAAGTGAATTCGGTAAAGCTTTCAATAACAAAATCCGGGTTTAAGTTTAGTGAGTCTTTGGTAGAAAAATTTTTTGGCGCCCGGGCGGGCTATCCGCAGTACTCCGCAGCCGCCGAACAAACTCCTTAGCTTCGCAATACGTAATTTGCACGGCGGCTTTACGGGGTACTTGCTCCTATCCCTGGCGCAGCCCCACTACCACTCCAAACAAATTGGTATTTTACGCTCCACATCTTTTTAAGGTTCATTTAACCCAAATTCTGTAATTAGATTACCCAATGCGGCCCACTTAATCGTTATTTCATCCTACAAAAATATGCTGCATCAAAACCTTGTATTCTGGTATTTGATATAAATAATTATAAAAATAACTAAAGGTATAATGCATCACATGGTAGTTTAATCAGGTGTTGTTGATGTAGAAAATGATACAGTTAGTATAGCTTATTACAAATTTTTAGTAAACTCATTTTTAGTGCTGGTAAAGTAATATATCCACCTCAGCGTTTTGCAATGTATTGTTCATTGTTGGCGGGTAACCACTTAAAATTTGTCCGTGTATGGGTTAAGCCAGTATTTAACTTTCTTTTTTTATTTTGCTTGCACCTATTACTAAGTTTTCCAGGTTATGTTCTTCAAAATAGGTTTTACATACCGCTTCAGCACTTTTTAAAAGTTTATCCAGCTGTAATTGCTTTGTGCCAAGCGCCAGGTAAATTTGTTTAAGTACCATTGCTTCTGTTGTACCTTCTGTTTGTAGTAATGCCTCTTTCATAGCTACTATTTGTAGCCCGTCATCTTTAAGTTTACCTAACTCTGCTATCATCCAGCTTAAGGATAAAAAATAGTTTTTATCAAGCATTAAAAAATATTGGCAATCACCAGCTTCGGGCATTTTATTAAACGGAGAAGTTACTATTGGCTTTGTTAAGTATTTTTTTAAGTGAACAATGTTATTTCCGCTGTCATAAAGCTGCACACAACCTTGCAACGCTTGCGCATAAATGCTTAGCCACCTTAACTTACGCCTTAGCTCGTGTACATCCAATTCCATATTATCGAAATGATATTGGGTACTTTGTGTAAACGCTATAATATCGTAAATAGCTTTTCCATAATAATTATTCAATTCTTTAATTTCATCTTCTTCCTTTAACCAATCTGCCTCGCCTAATTTCTTTCTGATTTTTGCTATTCTTTCGTTACCGGTAACTGTCCATTTATTTTCAATCAGCACTTCATTTAAGTATTGAACTTTTTCCCTGGTTTGAGCCTGCAAATACTCAATTACCTTAACAGGTACTTTTTTGTTGGTGGCTAAATTTTTGGCAATTGAATCGTAATAATCTATGGCGCCAATAGCATCCTCCAATATTTTAAAATGCTCTTTAAGTTTGCTGAATTTTTTCTTATTGTGCACATCACTATATAATTTAGATAGTGCTTCCAGCATAAAGAGAGGTGTACGGGCATCATTTTGGTATAGGTACAATGCAGGGTTTCTCTGCTTTGCTGCAGATGTAATTTTCGTTTCTAGTTGTAGTAGAAAAAATTCAAAACGCTGAGGTCCTTTGTGCATGGTATTTATTTTATTTTTCAAAAAATGAGACTGTTCCGCCCACCCAGGTTTTATCCTGGTTATATCTTGTGCCAATCATTTTGCCTTTACTAAGCCTTGATAAATTAAGCGCTCCCACAGGCCTTAACCATCCTTTTTTCCAAAAATAAAAAAGCCGGATTTCTGCCTTTGCAGTACCATCAGGCGTTTGTATTACATCTGCATATTTTACTTTGCGTTGCAATATCCAGTTTTCGGGGTCTTTTACATTGGCAACATCTTCTTTGGTTACATCTATTACCACGCCCATGCCTGCAAAAGAAAATAAAGGTTTTAGCACATAGTTTTCAAGATCTTCCGGTATGCTCGCTAAACTATTTAAGTAATAAGTTGGTGGTACAAAAGCGTTTTTAATGAGTGGTAGGGTAAACTTACTAATGCGGTAAAACCAATTAGGGTGCGATACCCATTCTACCTCCCAGGGATGCGTAAAGTCAATAATTGTAGCTGGTAATTCCTGCTGGTAAAGGTCGTCAAAAATAAGTCGGTTGTAGATACGTTTAATCTCAATCTTTCTACCCTCTTTCTCATAGTAAAGTTTATTGCCCTCACCAATAAGTTTGGTTAGGCACACAGTACTAATACCTAATAGATCTTCTGTGCAATAAAAATCAATCCGTGTTTTTTGTTGCTCCGGATATATTTCTAATAATATTACTTGTTCGGGATTGGCGTCTGCTACAATAATTTCTTTTATCAATTGAAGATAAGATGCTTCATCATATCCATTTAGATAGGCGTCGTGGGTAGTAGGTACTTGTGCAAACTCCCTGGTTAACTTTGTATGAAATACTTGAAAACCAAATAGGGTAGGGAAGCCTTGCATCTCAATTAATTGCGGTTCCAGCTCTCCATTTTCATTTTCGCAAACACCAAAATCAAAAGCTATAAAATCAGAATAATCCTTTTCGTTAGCTACCTGCAGCCCGGCAGGTATGGCTCTTTCTGTAAGACTTTTAAAATCAGGCTGTACAATTATATCAATGATATCTTCACAAGCAGCCAGCATTTTTTGTGTAAAATCTTTTGGTACAAAAATGGGTGTTTCTGCTACCCTAAATTCCAGCGATCCGGCATGCAGGTTTTCAATTTGTTGGAGAAATGAATCGTATTTCTTATCAGAAAAATTTCTATTGAATAACTCTCTTAGGTATTGCTGCATTTTTAGTTAGATTATTTTGATACGCTCAATTGAGAATGTAGGTAATAGCTCACCACCAATCAATTACAGTTGAACCCAGCTTTTACAGTTGAACCCAGCTTTTGTAGTTTAAAACTGTAATAGAATTTCAACTGCAAAATGAAGGCTTAAGTAATCATTTAACTTTTTTATACTTGTTAAAAATAATCATGTATTTGTTTAAACCCAAATATTTAAAATCTCTTTAGGCGGTAAATTGTTTAAACCCTGTTTTTAAAGTTGAAATCGTAGTGAAGGCTTTGGCCAAAGTATTTAAATTAATACAGGTAATTGTGCAGGTGTTTTTTTATAAGAGAAGTAATAAAGTACTTTTAAATAAAAAAATAATCTATAATGGTTTGTTATGCTATTAGTAGTAATGTTTTAAACTACAATCCTTGGGTTGATAAATATTGCAGCAAAATAAAAACTACTAAAATCTTAAAACCAAATTAGCTGTATAATTGCCACGTTAACTGTAATCGCAGGCTATCTATCAAGAAAAAATATTTAGGGTGATATAATATCAATCAATTAAAGGGCAATACCACTACCGGAACTAATTTTGCTGCGGCAACTTTTAAGAAATTTGGGAGAATATGTGAATACGTATGCATTATTTTATCAGGATCATTCAATTGCTCAATCATACTCAACCACTTAGCTTCCCCATGATTTTCAATAACAGTTATCTTCTTATCTTCTGTTTGCAGGTGCATACTCATACCTTCAGCATCTGCCTCCGGATGAAATTGCGTACCAATCATATATTCGTTGAAGCGAATCGCCATAATGGCTCTTTCGAGATTAACATGAGGACGGTCTTTTTCTATGGAAAGAATACTAGCTCCCATTTGATGTATCATGTTATGGTTGGGTTGAATAACCTGGTAATCACGGCTATCTACGGCATAAAATGGATCCTTCATGCCATTAAATACAATTTCATCTACCCCTACATGCAGCAAATGAATAGGAAAAACACCAAAAGATGTACTTTTTCGCTTGCAAACGTTGGCTATATGAAAATGGCGACAAGCTAATTGGAAAGAATGGCAAATAAAAAACACATGTTTTTTTTGCAGATTAGCTTCATTATTATTCCATCTTTGTATGGAATGTAACCACTTAAAGTAAGCATTTTCCCATTCGCTGCCTACACTGTCTAGCGGACTTCCAGGCCCACCGCTCGATATGTATATGTCGTGTGATAAATCTGGTGTTAGTAATTTTCCTCTTACATCAAACTCATCCCACAGTAGATTTACACGGTTTTGCTCTCCAAAGAGTGTAATAATTTCTCTAATGCATCGCATTCCCTGGTTTGGAACTCCATCATATAAATCCAGTATCGCTATTCTTATTGTATCTCTATTCATAAAATTTAACTTGCAAATTTAGTCATTTTTTAAGCGCTGGTGTCATCAAGTAATTTTTACAATTAATTTTAAATTGATTGTACACCTTACATACTGTTAATCTATTAAAATGAAAGAAGTAGGTATTTTGTTCGCAAACGAAGCCTTGTTATGGCCTTAAATTAAAAGTGCTGAAAGTTTTCTCCATCAGGAGTTACGAAATCAGGCCGGGCGGGCTTGATTTTTTTTACTTTTTTTATCAACCTGCCCCGAAAAATTCGGGAGAAAAAAAGTAAACAGATGCCAGCTCAAAATTGTAAAGGCTTTGCGAACAAAATACTTAATCCTATAAAATGAAAAACAGTAGCCTTTAGTTTATTTAAATTTATTCCGCAGTTAACCTTTATAGAATGAATAATGTTTGTTTTTAAAATAAACATCTTAATAATGTTATTTAATCTATATAAATGTATAATTACATAACGATCATAAACAACTGGATTATTAACTGTTTTCTATTTATTTTGCTTTATGATAAACATACAAAAACGTATTAACGCCATTTAACCCTGCTTTTGCAATTGAAAATGTAATGGATTTTCAACTTCAAAAGCAGGGTTAAACAATCTTATCATTTTTTTAATAGTGGCATTGAACTTGCAGTTTCATTGAATCCAATAGTACGCTTAATGTTAATTTTTATAACCTGTACTCATTATTATGGGTGTTTTACTTAAAAGCCATAATTTTAACTTTAATTTTTATTGCAATTTATGATTAGAAAAATAGTACTTTATCAGTTTCTTGCATTCGTTTTTATCATACTGAGCAACAAAATTTGGTCACAAACTTGCCTCCCCACTGATATTAATGGTACTGTAATAAATATTGATTGTAATAAATCC
>JBBQTZ010000161.1:0-10623 GCA_038234405.1 Chitinophagales bacterium | reverse complement strand
ACATTCGTTACCCGTAACGCAGAAAAAGGATACAACAATTTAATCTAAAAAATATTTATGTCTATACAGAATTTACCCGGCAAAGGCTTGCAGTTTAGCCGACAGTTTACAAAAGAAGGCATTTCGCCATTTGATATGTTTGAGTACGATTATCGTACCTCAATAATTAAAAATCCCACGGGTGAGGTTGTGTTTCAGATGGATAATGTAGAAGTGCCTCACCAATGGAGCCAAATAGCAACTGATATTCTTGCTCAAAAATATTTTAGAAAAGCTGGTGTGCCACAAGCAGATGGCAGTATGGGCAGAGAAACCACAGTAAAACAGGTGGCACATCGAATGGCTCATTGCTGGAAGGTTTGGGGAGAACGCTACAATTATTTTGCCACTGGCAATGATGCACAAATTTTTTATGATGAGCTGGTGTACAGTATTTTAAACCAGGCTTGTGTACCCAATAGCCCACAATGGTTCAATACAGGTTTGCACGAAGTTTACGGCATTACAGGTAAGCCACAGGGCCATTACTATGTAGATCCATTTGATGGAGAATTGAAAAAATCTACCAACGCTTATGAGCGTCCTCAGCCGCATGCGTGCTTTATTTTAAGTGTAGATGACGACCTGGTAAATGAAGGGGGCATTATGGATTTATGGGTACGGGAAGCAAGGATTTTTAAATATGGAAGTGGAGTAGGTACCAACTATAGCAGCATACGTGGCGAAGGCGAAAAACTAAGTGGTGGCGGAACTTCAAGCGGGTTGATGAGTTTTTTAAAAATTGGCGATAGGTCTGCCGGCGCCATCAAAAGCGGTGGTACTACAAGGCGTGCAGCTAAAATGGTTTGCCTTGATTTGGATCATCCGGAAATACAAAATTTTGTAAACTGGAAAGTACAGGAAGAGGATAAAGTTGCTGCACTGATAGCAGCAGGATATCCAAGCGATTATGAAGGCGAAGCGTATAAAACGGTAAGCGGCCAAAACAGCAACAACTCAGTTCGAATTCCCAATTCATTTTTTAAAGTATTGGATGAAGATGGAGATTGGGAATTAAAAGGCCGCAGCGACAACCGGGTTATGAAAACCATTAAGGCAAAAGATCTTTGGAAAGATATTACCAACGCAGCCTGGCGTTGTGCCGACCCGGGAACACAATACGACACTACTATTAATGAATGGCATACCTGTCCGGAAGGTGGCCCCATCCGGGCAAGCAATCCTTGCAGCGAATACATGTTTTTAGATAATACAGCCTGCAACCTTGCATCTGTAAATCTTCGTAAATTTTTTAAAGAATCTGATAATAGTTTTGATGTTGCAGGCTTTGAACATACCTGCCGGTTGTGGACGGTTGTGTTGGAAGTATCTGTGCTGATGGCTCAGTTTCCTTCAAAAGAAGTGGCGCAGCTTTCTTACGATTACAGAACTTTGGGCCTAGGCTTTGCCAACCTTGGTAGTATGTTAATGGTAAGCGGCATACCGTACGATAGTGATCAGGCAAGAGGTATAGCCGGCGCCATCACCGCTATTATGACGGGTGTAGCCTACAAAACTTCTGCGGAAATGGCCAGCATTATGGGGCCATTTGATAAATACAATGCAAACAAAGAGCACATGCTTCGGGTTATGCGCAACCACCGTGCTGCTGCTTACGATGCACAAGATGCGTATGAAGGCATTGAAATAAAACCACAGGGAATCAATGCAAAATATTGCCCTGATTATTTATTGACTGCTGCTATTAAAGCATGGGATGATGCTGTGCAGATGGGTGAAAAATACGGCTACCGCAATGCGCAAACTACAGTGATTGCTCCTACCGGTACTATTGGTTTGGTTATGGATTGCGATACCACGGGGGTAGAGCCGGATTTTGCTTTGGTGAAATTTAAAAAACTGAGCGGAGGCGGTTATTTCAAAATCATAAACCAGAGTGTTCCTGCTGCTTTACGCAATTTAAAATACAGCGAACAAGAAATTGTTGCTATGGTGAATTATGCAAAGGGGCATGCTACTTTGGAAGGTGCTCCTTTTATTAATTCACAAACTTTGTTGAAAAAGGGATTTACCCGGCAAGAGCTTGATACTGTTGAAAAATCTTTGGGTAGTGCTTTTGAAATTGGCTTTGTATTCAACGTATATACTTTTGGCGCAACTACCTTGGAGCGCTTAGGTTTTAAACCAGCGCAGTACAACGATTTTGGCTGGAGTTTACTGGAGGCACTTGGTTTTAGTGATGATGAAATTGAAGCAGCAAATACCTTTGTGTGTGGCACCATGACGGTGGAAGGTGCGCCCTTGTTAAAAGAAGAACATTTAGCAGTATTTGATTGTGCCAATAAATGTGGTCAAAAAGGCGAACGCTACATACATGCACATGGCCATATTCGTATGATGGGGGCAGCGCAACCTTTTTTGAGTGGAGCCATTAGTAAAACTATCAACCTGCCACACGAGGCTACAGTTGAAGAAATTGCAGACTGTTACCGTATGAGCTGGGAGTTGGGGTTAAAGGCAAATGCGTTGTACAGGGATGGATCAAAAATGTCGCAGCCACTGAGCAATAAATCAGATAAGAAAAAGAAGGTGGCAGAAGATAAAACGGTGGCAGAAGAAGCCGTTATCGAACAATTAGAAACTGCATCTTCCATTGTTGATATGAGTAAATTAACCGTAGATGAACTGTTGGATGAGGTAAGCAAACGGATGCAAAATAGTCCGGATACAGAGTTGAAAGCCAGGCTGGCAAAAATTGTGGAGCGAAAAAAATTACCAGCCAAACGCAGGGGATTTACTCAAAAAGCAAAAATCAATGGCCAGGCAATTTTCCTGCGTACCGGTGAGTATGGAGATGGTACAGTTGGAGAAATATTTATTGATATGGCCAAAGAAGGTGCTACCATGCGTAGTATGCTCAATTGCTTTGCCATAGCCATTTCCATCGGTTTACAATATGGCGTACCGTTGGAAGAGTTTGTGGAAAAATTTGTATTTACCCGCTTTGAACCATCTGGTATGGTAGAGCATCCAAACATCAAGAGTACTACCTCTATCATCGATTTAATCTTCCGTTCTTTGGCGTATGAATATTTGGGTAGAAATGATTTGGTTCATGTATTAGACAAGCCTGAAGTAGAAAATCTTGGTAATGCAGCCTGGGATGAAAACACACCAACCATTGGAGAAAGAAAACCAGAGTTAAGTGAAGTAAGGGTGTTGGGCAACGCTAAATCATCTCCGGCCGGCAATATGCAGTTTGCAAAAGGAAACCAATATAATAGCGGTTTAGATGCTGTAAACGCTGCTGCCAAAAGCATGCAAAGTGATGCACCGGCCTGTAATACCTGCGGCCATATTACCATGCGGAGTGGTACCTGCTACAAATGTCTCAATTGTGGCAATAGTATGGGGTGTAGCTAAATTCACATGCAAATAAGTCTAAAAATTTTACTTATCAGGCGCAAAAATATACGTCGCTCATTTGAGTGGCGTTTTTTTATTGATTAAATAATGCCACCTGTATTTACAAAGATTTCAACCTGTAAATTTGCAGGGTGAAATCAATATTCAATAAGTACATTCTTAAAGCATTAAAAATTACAGGTATTTCTTTAGTCAGCCTGTTGTTGTTACTTTTTTTATTACCCATTCTCTTTCCGGGCACTGTTGCAGAAAAAGTAAAAAACTGGACCAACCAAAGCCTCGACGGGGAAGTGAATTTTTCTAAAGTTCGCCTCTCATTTTTTAGCCATTTTCCATCTTTGACTGTTTCTTTATACGATTTTAGTTTAAAAGGTTCTGTTCCTTTTAAAAATATAACATTGGTAGCTGCTCAGGAAATTGCATTGGGGGTAAATATTAAAAGTTTGCTTTTTGAAAAAAAAATAAACATTGATAAAATATTTATAGCAGGAGCAAATATTAACGTGCAGGTAAATGAAAAAGGCGAAGCCAATTACAATGTTTATATTGCCACAGGTAAAAAGAAACAGGAAAATACCAATGATACTTCGGGTGCCGCACTTAAGTTAGAAAAAATTAGTATTGAAAATAGTCATCTTATTTACAACGATAAATCAGTAAATATTTTGCTGGATGCAAAGGGATTTAATTACGTTGGCAATGGCGATTTAAGTAAAGCGATTTTTGATTTAAAAAGTCATGCTACAATTGATTCGCTGGACTTTTATTTTGATAAAGTACCCTACCTGCATAACAAGGAAGTAGATGGAGATTTAATTACTAAAATCAATACCAGCTCACTTGCATTTATTTTTGAAAAAAATAACCTTCGTATTAACAAACTGCCAGTTCAGCTAAGTGGAAAATTAAATTTTTTGACAAATGGTTACGATCTTAATTTTACTGCTATTTCTGAAAATAGCCAGTTAAATGATTTTGTAACTGCATTGCCGCCTCAGTATATTAGTTGGCAAAAAAATACAAATATAAAAGGTAAAACAGACTTACTGGTAAAACTAAAAGGGCAATACATTGCGGCTACCAACACTATGCCCGATCTTGTTTTTGATATGAAGATCAGAGACGGCTCTATCGAATATAAAAATGCCCCTTTTCCGGCATCTGAAATTTATTTGAATTTGCAAACGAGTATGCCATCCATCAATCCGGATAGCTTATTAGTAAAGGTAGATTCTGTATTTTTTACTATTGATAAAGATTACCTGAGTGCTGTAATTATTACCAGGGGAATCAACAATCCAACGGTAGCTGTAAAAGCAAATGCATCACTTGACCTGGAGCATCTCGACAGGGCATTTGGTTTTGCTGCTGTTGACCTGAAAGGCAAATTGGAGCTGCATTTAAATGCTAATGGGCAATATATTTATGGACCTAACCCAAATAGTTTACGGCACGAAAATATAGTACTTGGCATACCTGCATTCGATTTTAAATCATCCTTAAAAAATGGCTATTTTAAATACAACAGTTTGCCTCATGCGGTTAGCAATATCAATTTTAATTTCAACAGTGCCAATGCCACAAGTGATTATAAAAACAGCAGTTTCAGCATCAATAATATTACTGCAACATCACTCAATAATTTTATAAAAGGAAATGTTGCTATTAGTAGTTTAAGAGATTTAATGATAAATGCCAACCTGCAGTCGGCTATTGATCTTTCAGAAATAAAGAATATTTATCCCTTAGATAAAATCGATTTAAAAGGACTTTTAAAAGTTGATATAAAGGCAAAGGGTAAGTATGATGTGGTAGCAAAATCCTTTCCTGTTACTACTGCTGTCGTCAGCTTGGTTAACGGAGCTATAAAGACAGCTTATTATCCAAACCCCATCAACAATATAACTGTAACAGCTAAAGCGGTAAATAATGGCGGTGCTTTGCAAAACCTGGAACTGTATTTTCAGCCAGCATCTTTTCAATTTGAAGGCAAGCCTTTTGAAGTGCAGGCTTCTTTTAAAAATCTGGAAGATGTTGCATACGATATAAAAGTAAACGGGGAATTAGATATTGCAAAAATCTACAAAGTTTTTTCAAAAAAAGGGATTGATGTTACTGGTTTTATAAAAGCAAATCTTGCGTTGCAGGGAAGGCAAAGTGACGCATTGAATAAACGATTTAGTAAACTGAATAATAAGGGTACAGTACAGTTGAGTAATATAGTAACAACAGTTGATCTTCTGCCAAAGCCTTTCATAATTAAGGATGGCTTATTTACATTTCAGCAAGATAAAATGTGGTTAAACCAATTTGTGGCAAAATACGGATCGTCGGATTTAACGATGGATGGATACCTTGAAAATGTAATTGATTTTGCACTTTCTGATAAGGCAGTTTTAAAAGGTAATTTTACATTAAATGCTGACTATATTAACGCAGACGAACTGATGGTTTACGCAGGTGCTGCAAAAGATTCAACTGAAAGAAATCTTTTTACTGTTCCTGCTGAGACAGGCGTAATCATTCTCCCATCCAACCTTGATATAACCATTCTGGCAAATGCTAAAAAAGTGACTTTCAATAATATTCATCTTAACAATGCAAAAGGAAATATTACTTTAAATAAAAGGATGCTTAGTTTGCAAAAAACTGGTTTCAATTTAATAGGAAGTGAAACCCTGTTGGATGCTACATACAGCAGTCAAAGTTTTAATAAAGCGAATTTTAATTTTCATATTACCACCAACGATTTTGATGTTAAAAAGGCGTACGATTCTATCAAAATGTTTAGAGATGCTGCAACTGCTGCAGGTTATGCCGAGGGCATTGTTTCTCTTGATTATACCCTTACGGGAAAATTAGATGGAAACATGAAGCCCATCTATCCATCTTTACAGGGAGGTGGTGTACTTTCGGTAAAAAAGGTTAAAGTAAAAGGGTTTAAACTGTTTACAATGGTAGGTAGTAAAACGGGTAAAGATAGTATTGCCAACCCTGATATAACAAAAGTTGACATTAAAAGTACTATTAAAAATAACCTTATTACCCTCGAAAGATTTAAAATTAAAATGGCAGGTTTCCGCTTGCGGATACAAGGGCAAACCAGTTTTGACGGTGGCCTTAACCTTAAGCTACGCCTCGGCCTGCCACCATTAGGTATCATTGGCATACCAATGAAGATTACTGGTACGCAGGATAATCCAACAATGAAATTAGGTAAAAATGATAGTGGAGTATTAGAGGAGAAGGAATATACAGAAGAAGAGAATTAAAGTGAGCACTTGAAATTTAGATCAAAATTTACAGGCACTCACTTTTTATATTTTTCAAATTTTCAGGCTGTGTTGATTATTATTAAACCAAGATTTTGCAGTTGGAAACCGTAATAGATTTTCAACCGCAAAATCTTGGTTATGTTGGGTATAACTTAATTTATTTCTACTTCTGCAATCAAGTCCATATTGCTGCCCTTGTTTTTAATATAGTTTACTGCATCATACAAATCTTTTTGAAGTTGTTTAATTCTGCCTTCTCTAAATTTAATATCTTCTTCATTACTCAAATTATTTATTTTGCCTTCATGGTACTTTATTTTCACATGAATCATTTGGGTCAGCAGGTTAACTGCATCTTTAGCCTCAAACGAGCCTTTTAATAATTGTATTTTCATACTATAAGTTATTGTCCTTGTCCTAGCGAATAGCCTTGCTTGCCATTGAAAGTATAAAGATTTTCAGTTTTAATTGTATCAATTTGTTTCTCTTCTGCACCGGAGAGTAATTGAATAATCTGCTGTTTGGTTATTTTATTTCCGTTTAAAGGTTTAAAGCGGCAGCGCCAATGATCGGTACAAAATGTTTCCTCAAATCCATCAGGCCAAACTTTAATTCCTCTGTTTGTTATCATTGAAAGTTGCAATTCATCATTGTTAAGCTGGTTAACAATATTTGCCAGTTCATCAGGGTTAGTTCCAGGCCAGTGTACAAATATGTCAACCCCCACTAATTCTTTTATTGCAGGCGGTTTTTTTACATATTTAGGCAGTTTAAGTGCAGTATCTTTTGCATACACAACTTCTTTTAAAGTAGCTGGCTTTTTTCCAAGATTTTCTATTACCGCTTGCGCAAACTCTTTGGTACCTACTTTTTGCTTGCTATTACCTTCCTTAAAAATATCATAGGTATGAATGCCATCTTCAATTGTTTTAAGCCAGGCATTTTGAACTTTTTCTGCAACCGATGTTTGGCCAATGTGGTTTAGCATTTGAACTGCACCCTGCAATAATCCAGAAGGATTGGCCAGGTTTTGTCCGGCCCTGCGTGGCGCAGATCCATGTATTGCTTCAAACATAGCACAGGTTTCGCCAATATTAGCTGAGCCAGCCAAACCAACAGAACCTGCAATTTGTGCTGCTACATCAGATAATACATCACCATACAAATTAGGCATTACTATTACATCAAATATTTCTGGGGTATCTGCCATTTTTGCAGCACCAATGTCTATTATCCAGTGTTCATTTTCTATATCAGAATATTCTTTTGCAATTTCATCAAATACCTCATGAAATAAACCGTCTGTTTGTTTCATGATATTATCTTTTGTAAAACAGGTTACCTTTTTTCTGCCATATTGCTTTGCATATTCAAAAGCATACCTTACAATTTTTTCGCATCCCGGACGGCTTATCAGTTTTAAGCACTGCACAACCTCATCTGTTTGCTGGTGTTCAATACCTGCATATAAATCTTCTTCATTTTCCCGTACAATAACAATATCCATTATAGGATGCTTGGTTTGTACAAATGGGTGTAAGCTCATGCAGGGGCGTACATTTGAATACAGGCCTAAAAATTTGCGGGTAGTTACATTCAGACTTTTATATCCTCCACCCTGTGGGGTAGTAATAGGTGCTTTTAAAAAAACTTTATTCCTCCGTATAACATCCCACGACTCTTTGGCGATGCCCGCAGTGTTGCCTGCCAGGTAAACTTTTTCGCCTACCTCAATTTCTTCTATCTCTATTGCTGCACCTGCTGCCATAATAATTTCAAGTGTTGCGTCCATAATTTCCGGACCAATACCATCTCCTTTGGCTACTGTAATTTTTTGCATTTGTTTAATGATTTTGATTAAAAGGCAAAAATGGTTGATTCAAATTATTTATTATCATTTATCTTTATTATGACCATTATAAACAAAACTTATGAACTTTACACTCCATCAACTGCAAGTTTTTTTAAAAATTTCTCAAACCAAGAGTATTACTAAAGCTGCTTTTGAACTGCATTTAACCCAACCTGCTGTATCTATTCAACTTAAAAATTTTCAGGAACAGTTTGAAATACCCCTAACGGAAGTAATAGCGAGAAGGCTTTATGTTACCGATTTTGGCAAAGAAATAGCTAAAGCCGCAGAAAATATTTTAGATGAAGTACATGCCGTAAATTATAAAACACTGGCCTACAAAGGGAAACTCACGGGCAGGTTAAAATTATCAGTTGTATCTACCGGCAAGTATGTAATGCCTTTTTTTTTACAAAAATTTATTACTGATAACCAGGGGGTAGAATTATTGATGGATGTAACCAATAAGGCAATAGTTATGAAAAGTTTGGAGCAAAATGAAGTTGACTTTGCCCTCGTATCTGTAATGCCAGATAAATTAAATATAGAAAATTTAGAACTTATTCAAAACAAATTATTTCTGGTAGGTAACCAACAAAAGCAGTTTAAAACATTACCCTACGAAAAAAGTATTTTAGAAACTTTACCACTTATTTTTAGAGAGTCTGGTTCGGGTACAAGGCAAATGATGGAAAAATTTATTGCATTGAACAATATTCCAATCAACAAAAAGATGGAACTTACCTCTAACGAAGCGGTTAAGCAGGCTGTAATTGCTGGCTTAGGTTACTCTATAATGCCCTTAATTGGTATTAAAACAGAGCTGCAAAATGGAACCTTGCAAATTATTCCGGTAACAGGTTTGCCAATAAAAACCACCTGGAATTTAATTTGGTTAAAAGGAAAAAACTTTTCGCCTGCTGCCGCATCTTTCCTTGATTTTTTAAAAAAAGAAAAGGACAATATTAAAGCAGCCCATTTTAATTGGTTCGAAAGCTACTAATAGTTTGTTGATATGGGTACAATAGTTTTATTGCCATAGGTTACAGTGATTTATTTTTAGAAAGACAATTTAAAATTACGCTGATATTAAATTGCTACAAGCAGGCATTCAATCCTGGTAACTTCGCATTCAAAAAAAGAAAGATGGCAAAAAGAAAATTAATCAGTCTATTATTTCTACTGATAAGTACTACGTTGTTTTCACAAAATAAAAGTGGCCTTTTAAGTGGACCGTGGGCTGGTAATGTAGAGCTTCGTAACGCTACTATTTGGGTAGAAGTTGCACCATCTGTAAAAAAAGTAGCTGTAAAATTTGCTCCTGAGGGAAAAGGTACTCTTACAAAAACAGTTACCTACAAAGGGGTGCTTGGCAACGATTTTAATCCCGTTAAAATTGAGTTGAACGGCCTTGAGTTAAATACTACCTATCAATATACTTTGCTGGTAGATGGCAAAGAAATAAAGACAAACTTTACCACAAAATTTACTACCAAAGATTTGTGGCAATGGCGCAAACCTGCTCCAGACTTCAGTTTCCTTACTGGTAGCTGTGCCTATTTCAACGAAACTATGTACGACCGTCCGGGAAAACCCTATGGTGGCGATTCTTCTATTTTTGAAACCATGGCCAATACGCCTGCAGCATTTCATGTATGGCTTGGTGATAGTTGGTACACAAGAGAAGTGGATTACAATACAGCATGGGGTTTAAACTACAGGGCAAGCCGGGACAGGGCGCAGCCTATTCTGCAAAAATTTATGGCAAGTATGCCGCAATATGCCATTTGGGACGATCATGACTATGGACCGGATGATATTGGTAAAAGCTATGTACTTAAAAACGAAAGCAGAAATACTTTTATGAATTTTACAGTTAATCCAAGCTACGGTGAAAATGACAATGGAATTTATTCTGTAATAAATTATAGCGATGTGGATGTATTTTTAACAGACGATCGGTATTTTAGAAGTGAAGATAAAATGCCCGATAGCATTAATGGATTGCTCAATAGTGAAAAAACATATTATGGCAATATGCAGATGGATTGGTTGAAAAATGCACTGCTT
>JBBQTZ010000160.1:0-10645 GCA_038234405.1 Chitinophagales bacterium | reverse complement strand
TTTTGTTAGGTGAGGTCACCTGCCGAAGTAGAAAGGCTAGAAAAGATCTACAAATAAAAAGTGGCTGACGGCAACCATCAACCACTTTTTAGTAAGTAAGCAGTACGCTTACAATAAATATAAGCCGTGGTTAATATACTCACTAACCAACAGGCAAAATCAGTTATTTTTTCTTTGCTGCAGCTTTTTTAGTGGCTGCTTTTTTCACAGGCTTCTTTTTATCGAAGGCGCCCGGCTCCTGTATTTCAATCATCTTTTTAATATCATCCAAACCAATGCTTGTAAGTTCTTCTTGTGTATATTTTACTTTATCTGCTTTACCAGTAAGCTTTAACATTTTTTTACCAAAGCGAATAAATGGTCCCCATCTACCGTTTTCAATAGCAATTTTTTCTGCTGGCCATTGCTGAATAAAGCGATTGCCTTCTTTCTCAACTTTTTTCTCAATTAGTTCATTGCAATCGTGTTGCGTAAGTATATCAAAATTGTATGCCCGGGGAATGTTGATAAACAGCTCGTTCCATTTAATGAATGGGCCAAATCTGCCTTTTCCTTTGGTAATAGGCTTTTCTTCGTAAAATCCAATTGGAGCATCTTCTACCTGCTTGGCATTAATTACTTCTACAGCCCGGTTTAAATCAACAGAAAAAAGATCTTCTCCTTTTGGCAGCGATATAAATTGCTCGCCATATTTTACATAAGGTCCAAAGCGACCTATGTTTACACTAATTTCCTGTCCCTCATATTCGCCTAAGGTTAAAGGCAGTTTAAAGAGTTCTTGCGCCTCTTCTAAAGTGATGGTTTCAATACTTTGGTTGGCTTTCAGCTTAGCATAGCGTGGTTTTTCTTCTCCTTCTGCATTGCCAATCTGCACCATTGGGCCATATCTGCCCATTCTCGCAATTATTGGCTTACCATCTTCACTTGCACCTAGCATTCTTTCACCTGCCGCTCTTTCAGCGTTATCCATTGTATGTTGAACACCAATATGGAATGGCGCATAAAAATCTGTTACCATTTTATTCCATACTAATTTTCCATCGGCTATTTCATCAAACTCTTTTTCTATGTTAGCAGTAAACGAATAGTCCATTACTTCGGTAAAATGCTGACTCAAAAAATCGGTAACAACCAGGCCTAAATCAGAGGGAAAAAGTTTTGCTTTTTCTGCACCGGTTAATTCGGAACTAACCGTTTTTTTAATTACATCATCTTTTAGCAGTATAACCCTGAATTCTCTCTTCACACCTTCTTTATCTTTCTTTTCTACATAAGTTCTTTTAATAATCGTAGAGATAGTAGGGGCGTAAGTACTAGGCCGTCCTATGCCAAGTTCTTCCATTTTTTTAACAAGCGAAGCCTCTGTAAATCTTGCCGCATGGCGGGTAAATTTTTCAGTAGCTGTCATTTGATTAAACTCAAGCGGCTGGCCAATAGTAAGGGTAGGTAACCTGCTTTCGCCTTCGTTTTCGTTGTCTGTTTCCTCCTCATCTGTACTTTCCATGTACACTTTTAAAAATCCATCAAATTTTATCACTTCGCCGCTGGCAGATAGCAAATTGGTATTGGTGCTGATGCTGATAGATGCAATTGTTTTTTCGAGCACTGCATCGGCCATTTGGCTGGCAATGGTACGCTTCCAAATAAGGTCGTACAGTTTATAGGTTTCTGGATCTGCAATACTGCTATTTTGCATGTAAGTAGGCCTGATAGCTTCGTGTGCTTCCTGCGCACTTTCATTTTTGTTTTTGTATTTTCTTACCTGTACATAATTGGCACCGTAGTTATTTTTTATTGCCTTGGTAATATCTTCCATGGCGGTTTCACTTAAGCTTACGCTATCCGTTCTCATGTAAGTAATTTTACCGCTCTCATATAGTTTTTGAGCCAGCAACATAGTTTTACTTACTCCATAACCAAGCTTGCGGCTGGCTTCCTGTTGTAAAGTACTGGTAGTAAAAGGTGCTGCAGGCGTACGTTTACCTGGTTTTACCTGTATATCTTTTACTTTATAATTTGCACCAATGCAACTTTGCAAAAATTTCTCTGCATCGGTAGCTTCATTGTATTTTTCTCCCTCTGCCTTAAATACAACTATTCTGTTGTTAATGTCTGTGGCAGCCAGTAACGCTTCTACTTTAAAACTTGCATAGGATTTAAAATTATTTATTTCTCTCTCTCTTTCAACAATTAGTTTTACGGCTACACTTTGTACCCTGCCTGCACTTAAATTACCCTTACCTATTTTGCGCCAAAGTACCGGGCTTAATTCAAAACCAACTATCCTGTCGAGCACACGCCTTGCCTGCTGTGCATTTACCAAATCCATATTAATTAGTCTCGGATTTTTTACTGCCTTTTCAATAGCAGGTTTGGTAATTTCATGAAAAACGATCCGCTTGGTTGTTGCAGGATCCAGGTTTAATACTTCAGCCAAATGCCAGCTAATACTTTCTCCCTCCCTGTCCTCATCCGATGCAAGCCATACTTCGCCACTTTTTTTTGCAAGTGCTTTTAAATCGTTTACTACTTTAGTTTTATCGGGAGATATGATGTATTTGGGCTTAAAATTATTTTTGATGTCAATGCCCATATCATTCTTCTCAAGATCTCTGATATGCCCAAAGCAGCTCTTTACTTCAAAATCTTTACCCAGGATACCTTCAATAGTTTTTGCTTTTGCCGGACTTTCTACTATCAATAAATTTTTTGCCATTGTACGTGTTTGTTTTCTTTGCAAACCAGCATTGGTACTGGAGTTAATCGTTGTTAAAACTTTGTTGCCGGGGGCCAAAAAAGTGGTTACAGGCTATTGTAAAACTGCGATTCTTTTTCAGGTTTTAATAGCAGATAACCATTGCAATATTAGTTTAAAATTGAAAAATCAAAATTTTTCTTATCATTTTTATATTTTTTATAAAAAATCGAATACCTGTTTTTTTATATCGCTGCTGTGGTAAATGTTGCGATGCCCAAGCCCTTTGGTAATAATAAATTTAATATTTGGATGGTTATCATCCTTTACCAGTAAGGCATCGGCTATTGGCGTAATGTCATCATCTTCATCATGTATCCATAGCACAGATGCTTTAATATTTTTCATTGCCCTCCTGATAGAAAACCATTCAGTAGGTTTACCACTTTTTTCAAAAATAACATTATCAAACTCTTTTCTAACAGCTTTATCTTGTAAACCCAGCATTGTAAAGGCGCCGTTTACAGCACTAACTGTTTCTGTAGCGGGTGCTATTAAAACAACTTTTGTTTGGTGGTTATGCTCCAAATTTTCTAAGGCAAGGCTTAGTGCAATGCCGCCAAAAGAATGAGCAATAAAGCCCATAAAAGGTCCATTTTTTTCTGTTACCAATTCGATTACCTGAGCGTACTCGAGCACATTGGTAATTTTGCCTTCACTTTTGCCATGTGCCGGTGCATCAAAAGCAACTACCTCGTATCCTTTTTTAACGAGTGGCTGTATATATTTATGAAATTTATGCGCTGCAGATCCAAAGCCATGTAAAATAAGCACCTTGGTCTCTTTCCCTTTATTCCAGCAATAACCAACAATTTTCTTATCGTTTAGCGTGTATTCTATTATTTCGCAAGATGAAAAAACAGGGGGATCAATGTACTTTTTTTTGGAGAAAGGCGTACAAAATAATTCAAAAGTTTTTTCTGCCGTTTTACGTTTAGATAATAAAGAAAGCACCATCAATTTTGTACGGATATATTTAATTGTCAATTTTTGTTTTATTTTCATTCAAACAAATATAGTGATATGAAGGTAGTATTTATTGGTGCAGGTAATGTTGCAACTGTTTTAGCCCGTTTAACTCAACAAGCCGGTCACGAAATTGTGCAAGTGCTGAGTAGAAGTACCAGCTCGGCTAAATTGCTGGCTGATGAGCTGCAATGCCCTTTTACCAACGATTTTTCGCAATTAGATACAGGTGCAGATATTTATCTTGTTGCCATGTCTGATGCAGCTTTAAATGGCCTGCATGAAAATTTTCGTTTAAAAGATCAATTGATTGTACATACCGCCGGTGCCATATCAAAAAATGTGTTACAAACAGTTTCAACAAATTATGGCGTACTTTATCCCCTGCAAAGTTTGCTAAAAGATGAAAAAAATGATTTATTGCAAATTCCTTTATTAGTAGATGGAAACAATGCAAACAGTACAAAAATGATAGAAGCATTTGCCAATACAATAAGCCGGCAGGTACAAATTGTAGCTGAAGAAGATAGACAGAAAATACATGTTGCGGCTGTGGTGGTTAATAATTTTACCAACTATCTTTTTACCCTTGCCTCGGATTATTGCAAGGCAGAGAAAGTTTCATTCGAATTGCTCTTCCCTTTAATTGATGCACTTGTAAGCAGGCTTCATGTACACAATCCTGCCGATATGCAAACCGGACCAGCAATAAGAAAAGATGCAGCAACACTGGAAAAACATTTGCGCTTGCTTCATATGCACCCAAAACTTAAAAGTATTTATTTAAAAATGAGTGATAGTATTATGAATGGTTGAGGCCAGATTTGTGCAGACTGTTATTGTTTTACACAAGTTTAAACTTTAATTAGCGGTACTGCCTTTTGAGTAAGTTTTACTGTAAAATTGATGAAACTACAACTTTATTAACACCTTGTAGAATACCATTTTAAACCCAATTATACAGGGTAGTATCGGGTGCATTTCAAAATGGTGGCTCCGGATTTCGGTTGGTGGGGTACATGACCGATGCCAGGACTTGGTTGGCGTGCTCACCAAACACAAGGCGCTGCGTCAATTTGAAATACACCCTTGGTATTTTACAATGGCAGATGCTATTTAAAATATTTATAGTTTTGCAAAGCAAGAAGGTTTGCTTTTAAATTGGTGCTCCGGATTTCGGTTGGTGAGGACACACGACCGAGGTAAGACTGTGGAGGAAACAGACCGAAGCTACTAGTAGTTGGAGTACTGTTACAATGGCAGATACTACTCAAAATATTTATAGTTTTGCAAATAGAAATGGATGTATTTCAAAATGTTGCTCCCGATTTCAGGTGGTAGGGGACACCAATCGAAGCTGAAGTTTGTGTGATAACCAACAACTGGTAGCTGGGATATTTTGAAATACACACAGCAAAAATCCAACTACAAACTTTTTATATTGGGGACAATGCTTTACCCAAAAAATAGTCACTTTGAGCTCAATGAAAACAAACAGCAACAATAATTTACAATACCAGGCAATTATTTTGGCCGGTGGATTGGGTACACGGTTGCAATCTGCGGTTAGCAATGTGCCTAAATGTATTGCTCCGGTAGCCGGAAAGCCATTTTTGCACCACGTAATTAATTACTTTCAGCAACAGGGTGTAAATGAGTTTATATTTTCACTTGGCTATATGAGCGAAATAATAGAAGAATATTTACAACTTCATCACCAAAATCTTACCTATCAAATAGTGGTAGAAAAAGAACCGTTGGGTACAGGAGGCGCTATACAGTTGGCTTGCACCAAGGCTACCCAAAAAGATGTTGTAATATTAAATGGAGATACATTTTTTGAGGTGGATGTACAATCTATTATGAGTTTTCATCAACAGCAGCAGGCAGCTTGTACACTAAGTTTAAAAACCATGCAGCAGTTTGATAGATATGGCGTGGTTGAAATGGATAAAAACAGCACTATCAATAGTTTTAAAGAAAAGCAATACTACGATCAGGGTCTTATTAATGGCGGGGTGTATGTTGTAAACATTCATCAATTTTTGTCTAATACATTTCCTCAAAAATATTCTTTTGAAAAAGAATATTTGGAAAAATATGTAGGTGAGGGCAAGTTTACAGGTATAGAACAGCAAGGCTATTTTATAGATATTGGCATTCCGGAAGATTTTAATAAGGCACAGGAAGATTTTAAATCCAAATTTTGAAATTGAATTTGGATAAAAGGGTTTCAATAACTGTACCGGGTTGAGGAGTATTTTAAATTCACTTAAATACATTTACATAATGGAAAAAAAAATTATTACAGATTTTTCGTGGACACTTTTTCTTGATAGGGACGGGGTAATTAATCATCAAAAAGAGGGTGGTTACATACTCAATTGGGATGAGTTTGAACTATACGAGGGCGTAAAAGAAGCCATGCAAATTTTTTCAACAAAATTTAACTGTGTATGTGTAATTACCAATCAACGTGGTGTAGGAAAAGGCGAGATGACGTTGCAGGATTTACAAACCATTCATCAAAACCTGCAAACAGCGGTAGCTGCAAGTGGCGGAAAAATAGATAAAATTTATTTTTGTACCGATTTGGAATCTGCGGGCACCTGCCGTAAACCCAATATTGGCATGGCTTTACAAGCAAAAAAAGACTTTGCGGCCATAGATTTTAACAAAACGATAATGGTTGGGAATAGCCCAAGTGATATGGAATTTGGCAGAAACATAGGTGCTACCAATGTTTTTTTAAATACAACCAATAATACCCTTAATACAACCGATGACAGCATAGATTACTGCTTTGCCACACTTTTTGATTTTGCAAAATCTTTATAAGGATCGTTAAATTTTTATCGATTTGTATATCGTCACTTTTTTTAAAACTGTTTAATATAATTTTGGCTAATGAATAAAGTTTGGTTATCGCTTGTTTGTTGCAGCATATTTACTAAAGGGATAGCTCAACCCTTTAATAAACCAACCCTGCAATTGCTGCAACAAAAGGAAGATACCCTAAAACGTATGGCAGATAAATTGGTTAATGCAACTACGGCTGCCATTCGTTTTCAATCAGACAGTGCTTTTACCAAATTATTTGTACAAGCTTTAAAAACGCCCAACTCATTTTACTATCGGTTCGATTCTTTATTGACTATTTCAAAATTATACGCCCCTGATAGCAGTTTTCGCATTATTACCTGGCAAATGGTAGTAAACGAAAACTTAACCCGTCAGCATGGCGCCATACAAATGAAAACCTCCGATGGGTCTTTAAAATTATTTCCACTTATTGATAAGTCGGATGTTACCTCAGCTTTAGCAGATACTACTGCCGATAATAAAGGTTGGATAGGTGCAGTTTACTATAAAATTTTGGCAACAACCAATATGAACCAAACCTATTACACCCTGTTAGGTTTTGATGAAAATAATATTCGCAGTAACCGAAAAATTATTGAAGTGCTGCATTTTGAAAATGGGCTGCCTGTATTTGGCGGAAATTACATCAGTTTCGAAGAAGATGCTGTTAATAAACAGGCAGCAAGCAGGCATATTTTAGAATACCAAAAAGGTGCAGGGGCAAGGCTTGTATATGATGATGAGTTGAAAATGATTATTGCCGAGCATCTATATTCACCCTCAAACGAGCCACAAAAAAAGTGGACGTTAATACCTGATGGCGATTATGAAGGTTTTAAATGGAAACAAGGTAAATGGGTGCATATAGATAAAGTATTTAACGAGGTAACAGCCGAAGGTAGTGAACCAATGCCCAATCCGATAAAAGACGCTATGGGCAACACAGATGAAAATAAATTAAAAGATAATTTGCCCAATCAAAAACCTGATGAAGAAGAAACTATACCTGCACCCAAAAAAATTGTACCTGTAAAAAAGAGTAAACAAAAAATTAAGGGATAGTGAATTCTATGCTGTTTTACCTGCAGTAAAAAAAACTACATATAAAATAAAGGGCTGCAGCGGCACAAATCTTTCAAGCAATATTTTACAGTTGCAATCGTAAAGAGGTTTGCAACTGCAAAACCAGTGTTCAATCTACTACAATAATCTATCTTGCGGCTTATGCCAAGGCTTACTAAAATTTCTCTTACACAATTTAAAAATTACAGCTACAGCAATTTCAATTTTGCGGAAAGAGTAATTGGTATTTGTGGGCAAAATGGCCGTGGTAAAACAAATTTGTTGGATGCTATTTACTATACCTGTTTTACCAAAAGTTATTTTAGTAAAACAGATGCTATTAATGTGCAATTTGATACAGATGGCTTTAGGCTTGAAGCTATATTTGAAGCAGAAAAAATTGTGCTGATTAACAGGCTTGGCGGTAAAAAAGAATTGCATTTAAATGAGGTTGTTTATGATAAATTTTCGCACCACATTGGTAAATTTCCGGCGGTAATGGTAGCCCCGGATGATGTGGAACTTATAACAGGTGGCAGCGAAGGGCGCAGGCGATTTATAGACACCGTCATTAGCCAAATTGATGAGCAATATTTACTTCAGTTAATCATTTATAACAAAGTATTACAACAACGAAACAGCCTTTTAAAACGCTTTGCAGAACAAGGCAATACAGATTGGTCTTTGTTGGAAGTACTTGACGGGCAATTGATTGCACCAGGTAATTTTATTTTTGCTGTTCGAAAAGCTTTTATGCTTGAGCTTTTACCGCTAGCCAATGATTTGTATAAAACAATTGCGGCCAATGGGGAAGAAACCCTCAGTTTGCAGTATGAGAGCCAGTTACATAGTAATAATTTTAAGAATATTTTACAGCAATTCCAGCAAAAAGATATGATACTGCAACGCAGCAATGCAGGTATTCATAAAGATGATATCAGCATTTTGTTAAATGGACAGGTGTTTAAAAATACCGCATCGCAGGGACAGCGTAAAAGTTTGCTTTTTGCATTAAAATTGGCAGAGTTTCAACTCTTGCAGTTAAAAAAAGGTTTTGCACCACTACTTTTATTAGATGATGTATTTGAAAAGCTTGATGAGGTAAGGATGCAGCAATTACTAAAATGGGTTTGTATAGAAAATGAAGGCCAGGTTTTTATAACCGATACACACAAAGAACGGTTAGAAATGGCCTTTAATAAGTTGGGTAGCGCCTTTCAGCTAATAGAATTATAGGGGAGGATGTTTATTTATAATTATACAGTTGGGTTATTGGTAAATAGTGTTGGTTGCTAACACTAACCTCAAGAAGTTACAAACTCCCCGTTTATCATTACTTTATCAATTAAATTATGTGCAAATGAGTAAGGTAAATATGCAATAGAAGGTATTGGCTTTGTAAATATAAGATTGGCTTTTTTTCCGATAGTTATGCTGCCGGCTTCCTTTTCTACTTCCATAGCAAAAGCACCTTGTAAAGTTGCTGCATTAATGGCCTCTTCCGGTAACATTTTCATTTGAATACAACTCAGGCTTACTACAAAATTCATGTTGCCACTTGGTGATGAGCCGGGATTGTAGTCACTGGCAAGTGCAATGGCACACCCTGCATCTATTAACTTACGGGCAGGCTGGTACTGCATTGCAAGAAAAAATGCTGCAGTTGGCAGTAAGGTTCCAATGGTATTTGATGCGGATAAATCTATGGTATCCTGTTCCGTCATGGTTTCTAAATGATCAACAGAAATTGCCTCTAGTTTAATAGCAGTTTGTAAACCTCCTATACTATTTAGCTGGTTAACGTGCAATTTTGGTTTTAGTCCATACTTAAGAGCGGCTTTGCAAATTATTTCCATTTCTATAGGCGAAAAAAATCCGGTTTCGCAAAAAACATCTATGTAGTCTGCTAATTTTTCACCTGCAATTACAGGCAACATTTCATTGATAATGCAATCAATATAACCCTGGTGATTTTCTTTATATGCAAGCGGAAAAGTGTGGGCGCCCAAAAAGGTTGATTTAATAAGCAGGCTCGATTTTTCTTTTAACCTTTTAATAACCCGTAGTATTTTTAATTCAGCCGCTACTGTAAGTCCGTAGCCCGATTTTATTTCAATGGCGCCTGTACCAAGCTTACTAACTTCTTGTAGTTTTTGCCATGCCTGTGAAAATAAAGCATCTTCTGAAATAGCCTGTAGTTTGTTTGCCGAATGTAAAATGCCGCCACCTTTGGCTGCAATTCCGCTATAACTAAGTCCGTTGATTTTATCTATCATTTCATTTTCTCTGCTGCTGGCAAATACAATATGGGTGTGGCTATCGCACCAACAAGGCAGTATAAATTGACCAGCAGCATCAATGATATTTTTGGGGAAATGTGGTTGTTTTATTTCAAGCTCATACATGTGGCCATAATCTGCAATGATGCCATCTTCTATCAGTAAAAAAGCATTTTCTATGGAGGGAAGCACAGACAAAGCTTTGCCCCGGAGTAATTGGGTTTGCTCTCTTGTGTTAATGAGTTGTTGAATATTTATAATTAATTGTATACTCATAAATATAAAAGTAAGCAACAGTTAACTTTAATTTTCTTTCAGATGCTTTTATAGGTGAAGAAAACTCAAAACTCAAAACTCAAAACTCAAAACTCAAAACTCAAAATGCAAACCTGCAAGCCAGTAGCTTACTGTTTATTTCTCCAGTAGTAGATTCTTGCTTTAGATATTCGCTATTTTCCAGCCAATAATGATCTACACTTTTTGATAAAGGCTCAACAACAAAATATTCTTTCACTCCGTATCTTATATACAAATCTTTCTTTTCATCCAGGTCGTATTTCGATGTGCCTGGACTTAATAATTCTATCACCAAATCTGGTGCGCCATGCAAGCCATCTTTTTCTATTTTATGTAAATTTTCGTATAAAATAAAGCAAATATCTGGCTGAAAAACATTTTTCGGGGAAAGAAAAACATCATAAGGGGCAACGCTTGTTTGACC
>JBBQTZ010000159.1:0-10669 GCA_038234405.1 Chitinophagales bacterium | reverse complement strand
TTGGTATTATTGCAGATAAAACAAGTTTGAAAAAAATATTTATAATAGGGCTTGCAATATTTGCCATTGTATATTTTGGCATGTCTTTCAACAATAATATTTACATTTTCTTTGCCCTCTTTTTTCTTTATGGAATTTATGCAGCCGCTACTGAAGGCATTTCAAAAGCATGGATAAGCAATATCACCAACAAAAAAGACACCGCAACAGCTATTGGAACGTATGCTGGATTTCAAAGCATCTGCACTATGATAGCAAGTTCTTTTGCAGGAATAATTTGGTACCAGTTTGGAGCTGCCGCAGCATTTATCACAACGTCACTTGCAACAGTAATTGTAATTATTTATTTTTATTTTCTACTACCAGTTTCTATAAATAATAAGCAATGAAAGAAACATTGCTTTAATGCTATATCAAATGAATTTAGCGGACTTAAATCCGGAGAATAACGTATGTCTGCCTGTTTTTAAAATTACTTTCCTGAGCAAAATCTAATAGAAAAATTTAAACGTGTGAATGATACAACTAATTTACTAAGTTATGTAACAGTTGCCATCATAGATAGAAAGACCTTTAATTTACATTAGCTCAATTACAATCTATATATAATAGCAATACAATCAAACAAATATTTACAGATAGCCTTGTTAAAGCAGGTAAAAGCAACCATTGCTACATGCAGCAGAGATTTGCGTTACAGCCAGACATAGGCGTTACAACCAGAAACTGCTAACAGACGTAGCAGTTGTATAATTTAAAAGGTAGAAACTACCATTATAGTTAAAACCATATTTGGTACAAAGTAGTTGTGCAAAAAATTGAACTAAAGCTTGATGGTGCTTTGTTTATGAAAAATAAAACAGCAATGTTGGAACCGTAAATAAAAATGAGCAGTTTAAAAACAAAAAATGAAAATAGTACTTACTACAATATTGGCAGGTTTCGTAATGATCATATTGGTAATTGGTTGTAATAATGCTTCTAAAAAAAATATTACAGATGCCAATAACCATATAAAAGAAGCTGGCAAGCACATAAAAGAAGCTGTAATTACTACCAATGATACTGCCAAATCAAATGCAAAAGCTAATTGGCAATCTTTCAGGCAAACATCAGATTCCGCTATTGCCAAAATGGAAAGAAAGGTAGCCACGCTGGAAAGAAAAATTGCTACTGCTAATAATACAACCAAAGCAACATTACAAACTGAGGTGGATAAAACAAAGAAGAAACTACAGGATGTAAGAAAAAAATTGAATAAAGAGAATGATGCATTTGAAAATGACCTTAACCGAATTGATGCAACTGTGGAATCAAAAAATGAATCCTTTAAACAGGAGTTTAAACGGGATATGGATCAGCTTGGTACAGCATTCAAAGACCTTTTTAAAGACAATATAAAGTAGTAAAACATATTTTTTATAATAAAAAATGGAAATAATGGAAATGAAAATACTAATTGTACTAACCTCCCACAGTGAGTTAGGCAATACAGGCAAAAAAACAGGGTTTTGGATTGAAGAGTTTGTAACTCCTTATTATGTGCTGAAAGATGCCGGCGCTGTAATAACCATCGCCTCTCCTGCTGGCGGACAACCACCCGTTGACCCAATGAGTGAAGCTAAGGATGCCCAAACGACCGCTACGGCTCGTTTTTACAAAGACATTGAACTGATTGACAAAGTAGCCAACACCATTAAATTAAGTGATGTAGATGCTGCAGATTACGATGCAGTTTTTTATCCCGGTGGGCATGGCCCATTATGGGACCTGGCAAATGATCACTTCTCGATACAATTAATTGAGGCTTTTTATAACACTCAAAAGCCTGTTGCATTTGTATGCCACGCACCTGCAGCTTTAGTTAAAGTAATGGCTGAAAATGGTGAACCACTGGTTAAAGGAAAAAAAGTTACCGGGTTTTCTAATACGGAAGAAGAAGCGGTAGGATTAACAAAAGTGGTTCCATTTTTATTGGAAGAAGAATTAAAAAAACTGGGGGCACATTATAGCAAAGGAGCTGACTGGAGTTCGTACACACAAGAGGATGGATTATTAATTACTGGACAAAACCCCGGGTCATCTGATGCAGTTGCGAAGTTGCTTTTAAAAGTTTTATCAGGCGAAAAAGAATTATCACATTAAAAATAATAGCAAACATGAAAGGCTTTAAGGAAATATAAAACAACTCACTTTATAAATAGACAATTTTCGCAAAGTACTTTATAATCTGTTGCAGGTATCAGCTATCATTTCTATTCATTCTCCGCTTACAGAACAAACGCATCATCTTTTCAACAGCATTGCTTTTAACAAAATGAAAGTGGGTGCAATGCTCATCAATACAAGCCGGGGTGCTGTCATCAAAACATCGCATGCAGTAGAAGCTGTAAAAAGCCAATAATTAGGTTACCTCGGCTTAGATGTATGTGAAGGGGAAGAAAATATATTTTTTAAAGATCTGTCGCAAACAATTGTGCAGAACGTCCTGATAGAAAGATTGATTTAGTTTAACAATGTACTCGTTACACCACACCAGGCTTTATTTACCAAAGAAGCAGTTGAACAAATTGCCTGTACCACCATAAAAATTTTTACCGATTTTGATAAAGGGATTCCTTTGGAAAATGAGGTAAAAATTGAAAAAATAAAACAGTTAACTACAGCATAAATAAAAGTAAAAATGAAGGCATATAAATTGTTTGAAGCAACACAATTGGAATCTACTTCATTATTGAATCATATAGTGATGGCACCTATGACAAGGTGCAGAGCCATTGGAAATATGCCCAACGATTTAATGGCAACCTACTATGAGCAACGATCTGCCGCTGGCTTAATAATTACTGAAGGCACAGCTCCATCTCCAAACGGATTAGGTTATGCCAGAATACCGGGCATATTTAGTACCCAACAAACAGAGTGCTGGAAAAAAATAACCAATGCCGCACATGCTAATGGTGGAAAAATATTTGTACAGTTAATGCATACCGGCAGAATAAGCCATCCGCTTAATATGCCCGAAGGATCAGTGATACTGGCTCCATCCGCAATAAAAGCAGCGGGACAAATGTGGACAGATGCTAAACAACTACAAGATTTTATAGTGCCCAAAGAAATGACTGCTGAAGATGTTGCACAAACAAAAAATGAATTTGTTACTGCCGCAAAAAATGCCATCACTGCAACGTTTGATGGCGTGGAATTACATGGAGCCAATGGATATTTATTAGAAGAATTTTTAAATGCGGTAATTAATATCCGTACAGACAATTATGGCGGAAGCATTGAAAATAGATGCCGATTTGTTATTGAAGTGGTTGATGCTGTTGCAATAGCAATAGGAAAAGAAAACACAGGCATCCGTTTATCGCCTTATGGTGTGGCAAGTGATATGCCGAATTATCCTGAAATTGATGCTACCTACGATTATCTCTCCAAGGCATTAAATAAGCTTGGTATTGCCTACATCCATTTGGTTGACCATAGCGCTATGGGAGCACCATCAGTGCCGGTTGAAATTAAAAATCTGATTCGGAAAAATTTTACCAATAGCATTATTCTTTGTGGAGGCTATAATAAAGAAAGCGCAGAAACAGCCATCAACAGTGGACTGGCAAACCTTATAGCATTTGGTCGACCATTTATAAACAATCCGGATTTAGTTGAAAGGCTAACAAACAACTGGCCTTTATCAGAAGAATTGAACATGGATTTATTCTATAGCGCAAATGAAAAAGGCTACACTGATTACACAATACATCAACAAAAAGAAGTAAACGAATGACAATAATGCTACAAACTGGTTGGCTTTTTTTATTGGCAGTACCCGTTGCTTGTGCAACATGGACGGTTACGCACGAAGAAGTATTCAGGGAGCCAAGAGAATATTGCAGCAAACGTAGCAAGGTTGGTAAAACAATCATGGAAAGAAAATTCTTTTACCTTTTTACATGCGAGTATTGTTTTAGCCATTATGTAACTGTGGTATTTCTGTTTTTAACCAATTATAAACTGCTGGTGAATGACTGGCGTGGCTATATTATTGCAGGTTTCGCATTGGTGTGGATAGCCAATGTATATATGAGCATATTCAATCTTTTACGACAGAATATTAAAAAGGAAAAAACAGAAATAGAATATATGGAGAAGGAAAGTATTACTACAAGTGTTACCGAAAATAAAACGTAAAATACTAATGGACTTTATTGATTATTATAAAATTTTAAGAATTGAAAAAACAGCTACCGAAGCTAATATTAAAAAAGCATACCGAAAGCTCGCTGAAACACCACACCCCTACCTTAACCCAAAAGATAAAGAAGCCAACAAAAAATTTAAGGCAATAAACAAAGCCAACGAATTATTAAGCGGCCCCGAAAAAAGAAAGAAGTATGACCTGTATGGTAAATACCGGCAACAGGCAGTACAATATGAACAACAAGTACAACAACAACGCTCAAGGCCTGGCGGACAAGAATTTACAGGTACTGGAGAAGGAGATTTTTCCAGTTTTCCTGAAACTATGTTTGGAGGTTCGGAATGCCGTAGGCAAACGCAATACCAGGGACAGGATTACAATACAGAACTTACACTTAGTTTGATTTATGCAATGGAAATCCATCAGCAAATACCAACGGTAAATGGTAAAAATATCCGCATTACCATACCTGCAGGTATTGAAAACGGTAAGGTGATAAAATTAAAAGGTATAAAATTAAAAGGCTATGGCTCCCCGGGTGTAAATGGCGGCCCGGCTGGCAATTTATACATTACATTTAATATTTTGTCTAATGCCAATTTTAAGCGGCTTGGCAATTATTTATTCACAAAAGCTACTATTGATTTATATACAGCTTTGCCAGGTGGAGAAACTACTATCGAAACGCTGAAGGGAAAAGTGAAAGTGAAAGTAAATGCTGAAACGCAGAATGGCACTAAGATCAGGCTAAAGGAAAAAGGGTTTCCGGTCTATAAAAAAGAAGGCGAATACGGTGTCCTTTATGTAACGTACTAAATACAATTACCTGAAAACCTTACAGAGCAACAAAAAATATTGTTCACCTAATTATCTAAATTAAAATAAAGATGGAAGCAGAAAACATGATACCAGCCAGTGAATTTTGTTTGTACCACAATATTGAATTGTCTTTTATTTATTCCCTCAATGAATCGGGCCTGATAGATATTACCAACATTGAAGAAAAAGTATTTGTACCAGTAACCCAGCTTAAACATTTAGAAAAACTGATGCGGTTAAAAAAGGAAATGGATATCAATATAGAAGGCATTGAAACCATTACTTATTTATTGCAAAGAATAAAAGAAATGCAACTGCATATTGTACAACTTACTAACAAGCTGTCGTTTTATGAAAGTGTGTAAAATTTTTAATAACTTTTAGAGAGATGGTTTGTATTGAGATAATTATTCAACTCTTTTACTGTAAAGTATAGCAGTTCTGAACAATGCAGTCGAACAGGTAATTTTAATAAGTTCTTAAATGAGTCATGGTATTACATGAGTTATTTACCTTTTTATAGTTAGTTAGCCGGAATAATATTAAAGATAACTAGTGACGGTTTCTAACAAAAAATTAATATGCTGAATAAATTTAAATTTCATAGGATGTCATTTTATGACTAAGTTATTTTCACTTCGTTTATAAATAAATTAGGCTTATCGCCTACACCTTAAATCTACTTTTTACATGGCTAACCCATCTCAAACAAACCCAGAAGAAAAGCCGAAAGAGGCCTTTGACATAATGAATGAACAAATTGAAGCAGGTTTAAAAGAATACAAGCGATCCGATTTAGGACTGTTTTTGTCTTCTCTGTCTGCAGGTTTGGAAGTAGGATTTAGTATTTTGATCATAGGAATAATGTACACGCTTTTTAAAAATGAATCAACTTACGGTCAATTAGCCGTGATGATGGCATTGGTTTATCCAATTGGATATATTTTTGTAATTATAGGAAGGTCGGAGTTGTTTACTGAGCATACAACTTTGGCTACCATACCAGTTTTGAACGGTGAGGCCACATTGGGTAGTTTAGCCAAACTCTGGCTCATTGTTTACGTGGGCAATCTTGTAGGGGGGTATATATTCGGGAGTATTACGCTGGTTTTTAATTCGGAAATGCACCTGATTGGAAAAGATTTTTTTTATTTTGTATCTGAGAAGATGCTAAAATACAACGTAGGTGCAACCCTTATCAGCGGCATTATGGCAGGCTGGCTAATGGGGATGCTTTCGTGGCTGCTGAGTTCCGCACAAGATACTTTTAGCCGGGTGGTGATGATATTTTTGGTCACCTTTTTAATAAGCATTGCCGGTTTGCACCATTGCATAGTAGGTTCTATAGAAGTGTTTATGGCTTTTTTTGCAGAAGCCAATCAAATAAAATGGCTTGAGTTTCTCAAGTTTCAGGCACTGGCAACGATAGGTAATATTATCGGTGGCGTATTTTTGGTGGCCACAATTAAGTATGCCCACAGTAAGCGACATTAGAACGCCATCTTTTTAAAAAAGAAAAATGGCTACTTACTTATCCAAAGTTTCGGGGCGACATATACTTGTGCAGAGAGGATTTATTAGAGGAGCCAATATTTTCTAAAATATCATAACTGCATCATACCATTGTTATTTTTCGTTGCCCGGAAAAGTGAAACACAGCGTAGTTTTGCCAATAGATTTTTAAAAATCCAAGATTATTAAGTTAAAACCCCCGCCTGTAGAAAAAGAAACGAATCTTACAACGAAAAGTTTAAATCAAGGCTGACAGACGGAAAAAGTATTTGTGTTAATAATGCTGCTTGGTATAACTGAAAATTATTGTTTTTCCCTTATTATGTGCTGTTTAGTAAAACTTTTAATTGAAACTTAATCATAAGTATTTAAATTTACAATACTTGTTTCATTGGCTTTATAAAAACCCGGTACTTTGGTACTTCTAAAAACAAGTCTTGCTTTTTTTACACTTCTATTAAAAAATATTTAATGACTAAATGTTTGTAATTTTTATGCGGTGGCGAAATGGGCACTTTAATTCTTAAATGCAAGAGCGAATCCTCTCCCGTTATCTTTGAAGAAATATGGCCACAAAACCTACTTGATATACTATGTATTTTGCTGAATTCAAAATTTCCTTTTTTTTTATTTTGCGGAAATATTTTTTTTTAAAAGAATACATATCAACCAAACTGGGATATAAATGCAAATACTTATTTGTACGAGGCATTAAGGGTAAGGCAATCTGGTAAAAATTCTTCTAACTAAATTAAAAAAAATAAATTGTACGTAAAAAAAATAATAATAGCAGAAGATGATGAAGAAGATGTTGATCTTTTTAAAGATGTGTTAAAAGACCTTGCAGTTGACGTACATCTTCAAGTAGCTGCTAATGGGGTAGAGTTAATAAAAATGCTGGAAGATGCAGAAGTTTCCCCGGAACTTATTTTTTTAGATCTCAACATGCCTTTAAAAAATGGCATGCTTTGCTTAGAGGAAATTAGATTAAATCAACATTGGAAAAACATTAAAGTGATTATTCTTTCTACCTCATCTCATCAGGATCAGATAAAAGCAGCTTACGACAAAGGTGCAGATTACTACATGGTGAAACTATCTAACTACAATGATTTTAAAAACGCAATAGCGGCTAGCCTGCATAAAAACTGGAAGTTATCCGATAAATAATAACCGATAAATAATAACTGATAAATAATAACTAATAAATAATAACCGATAAATAATAACCGATAAATAATACCATCAAATGGACATTTTTTTACAAAACCTGCGAAGCCGTACAGCTCATCAACATAGCTTGCTTGAGCAAACCAAAGCTTCAAAAAACTTACTTAGCCAACAGGTAACTGCTGCTGATTACAGTGCTTACCTTTCTTTGTTGTATGGCTTTGTAAAAGGTTTTGAAAACGTCGTTTTTCCTTTGCTAGACCATTACATAACCGACATTAAAGATAGACGCAAAACTCATTTACTGGTTGCAGATCTCAATATGCTTGGTATTGATGAAGCAGGCATTGCGGTTATACCCGATCATTTTTTTGAAGAAGCCTATCAGTCAACTTCAACTGCACTTGGCGGTATGTATGTACTTGAAGGATCAGTATTGGGAGGCGCCTTTATTTACAAACATCTACAAACAACAGTAGGTACTGAAGCCATAGCCGGAAAAGCAAAATACTTTACATCGTACGGATCTGAAACTGGCAGCCGGTGGAAAATTTTTTTACAGGCATTTTGCCTGGCATCATCCGGCATGGAAGAAGAAGTTATTGATAGCGCCTCACAAACTTTCAGCGCACTGCATAACTGGTTTAACCAAACTCCACTAAATTTTATACAACATGAATCTTAAAAATATTACCAATAAAGACAACATAACCATTACCAATTGCGAAGCTGAACCCATTCATATTCCTGGCAGCATACAATCTTATGGCTATTTGCTGGCAATAAACAAAAACGATAACAGCATTCAGTATTGCAGTGAAAACTGCACTACACTTTTTAATAAGCCGCTAAACCAAATTCTTGGTAAACCCTTTTCTGATTTTTTTAATAAAGAAGATGTGGATTCTTTACCAGCCTATTCTGCAAAAACAGAGGATGTAGTGATGCCTTTTGCTTTTAGCGTGGGCAATCAAAGCTTCAATGTTACCGCCTTTTCTACAAAAGAAAATACGATAATGGAGTTTGAACCCTTTAGCCAGGAAGGACCTGATCTGCCCGATCTTTTTTTTCAAACAAAACGTTTTACTTACTCCACAGAAAAATCCGATAACCTTCAAATGCTTTGCCAGGATGTAGCAGATGAAACCAGGAAAATTACGGGCTACGACAGGGTTATGATTTATCGCTTTGATAAGGATTATAACGGGCAGGTATTTGCCGAAAGCAAGATAGACCGTGTTGAGCCTTTTTTAGGCTTGCATTACCCTGAAACCGACATTCCGCTGCAGGCAAGAGAATTGTCTTTACGTAAGCGTATAAGCATGCTCGCCAATGTACAGGCTACCAATGTGCCGCTATATGCTTTAGATGAAAATGCGGATAATAAAAGTATAGATCTCAGTCTTTCGATGCTGCGTAGTTTTTCTCCCATGCACATTCAGTATTTAAACAACATGGGCGTTAGCGCCACTTTTACCATTGCCCTTATCAATCATGGCAAGCTATGGGGCTTAATTGCCTGCCACCATTATGCACCCAAACACATTCCTTACCACATTAGGCTGGCAGCACACCTGCAAGGTGTTTTTCTTTCCTCTCAAATTGATGTGCGCCAGGTGGCGGATGAATTTGAGCTGGTAAAAGAAACAGATAAAAGAATGGATGCGCTACAAAAAATATTGACGGGTAGCGAACAAAGCCTTGCACAAGAACAAACCCTTATTCAATTAAAAAACCTGTTGAATGCAGATGCCATTGTAATTATTTACAAAGAAACTTTTTATAAAAATGGCCTGCTGCCGGATGATGAAAAATTAAATGATTTAATGAACTGGCTTGACGCTTCCATTAATGATGGAATTTTTCAAACCTCGAAGCTTGCCGACAGCTATCCCCACGCAGCAGGCTTAGGCGGACAAATTGCTGGTTTGGTATATCTTCAAATAGGTAATCAAACTAAAAATGGCATTGCCTGGACAAGACAGGCGGTGGATAAAACAGTGAATTGGGGCGGCAATCCATCAAAATCAATGAACGTAAATTCGGAAAACAAAACCCTTAGCCCACGTAAATCTTTTGCGTTGTGGAAAGAAGCAGTCAAAGGCCAAAGTGCAGCATGGCAAAAGCCTGAAATAAAAGCAGCTTCTGTCATTTGCTCCTACATTCAACACCAATTTCATTTGGCTGAGATGCAGGGGGAAGAAATCCGCTACCTTAACCTAAACGAAAGGCTTAAGAAAGCCAACGAGGAACTTTTTAATATGAATTGGATAAGCACCCACGATTTAAAAGAGCCGCTACGCAAAATACAGATGTTTGCTTCGGTGATATTACAAAAAAAGGCCGAAATACCGGAATGGGTAATTATAAACATTCTTCGCATGCAAGGTTCGGCAGTCCGTATGCAAAATCTGATTGATTCCATGCTTGCCTACACAAAAGTTATCAGTAAAGAAAAGCAATTGGTGCCGATAGATTTGAACGAATTACTGGAAGAAATAAACAGCGACCTAAAAGAAAGCTTAGAAGAAAAAGGAGGAGGCCTGCAATGGGAAAACCTGCCAGAGATACAAGGCACTACGTTTTTGATAAAGCAGTTATTTGAAAACCTGATAAATAATTCGCTAAAATTTACTAAAGAAGGCAGGCCACCTGTTGTAATTATTAACAGCCAATTGGTTGATGAAAAAAGCATGCAGAACATTATGCCCAATAGTGAGCAGGATTATTATAAAATTACGGTATCAGATAACGGGGTTGGCTTTAACCCGGCTTATAAAAAAGACCTGTTCAAAATGTTTCAGCGCTTTCATGGGCGAAAATACGTTGGAACAGGAATTGGCCTTTCTATCTGCCAGAAAATTGCAGAAGCACATGAAGGATTTATTGAGGCTGACGGAGAGGAAGATAAAGGAGCAGCATTCAGTATCTACCTTCCTGTAAATAATGTAAATACAATAAATCAAC
>JBBQTZ010000158.1:0-10758 GCA_038234405.1 Chitinophagales bacterium | reverse complement strand
TCGCCTGCCGCGGGCTTTTTTTCTTTTCCTTGATGAAAAGAAATAAAAATCAAGGGCTGCAGAAAAAAAAGCTCCCGATTCGCTGCGCTCATTGTGGAACACGTAAAATTTATTCGTCGGGTGTAAAATGAAATAAGTTCAATCGGTAGTACACTACCAAGCTATGTGCGACTTACCAATTAAGAATATTTCCAAGCTTTGGTAACATCAATTTCATTTTTACATCCCTCTTCCTGATTTTCTTAACGCAATTTTTTGGGAGGCCCGGCTTTCAGCTTCGTAGCGGGTTTGACTCGGGGCATTACACTATACACAAAAGTTTTTTTTTCTTCGAATGTCTCTATCGCCTGCCGCGGGCTACTTTTCTACAAGTAAACTCTCTAAGGTTTTCCAGGCAGGTAACTTAATTGAAGACGCTGATGTTATTGCGAAAACTGGTGATTTGATGTGTATGCGCAAACCCTTATAGGTTTTTATCCGACCCTCTTCCTGATTTTCTTAACGCAATTTTTTGGGAGGCCCGGCTTTCAGCTTCGTAGCAGGTTTGTCTAGAAGGCTTGTGGCAAATTCGAGTTTCTCTTTTGTACTGAAGGAAAAAAACTTTGTGCCTTTGAAATATAAAAGCACTGTCTGTTTTCGATCAGCATCAAGGAACAAATTTTCAGTTTACAGTAGTACCAAAGCTCTATCAGGGTACCACCGCCGAACGTGGTGTTATCGTTTGGCGGGCTTCTTTTCTTTTTTGGAGAAGCAAAAAAGAAAAGAAGCCCGCGGTAGGCGATGGAGACAAGCGAAGCAAAAAAGCTTTTATGGTAAAATCAATCTGGCTCATCCACCCATAGCCGTTCGCTGAAAGCAAGACGGCGGCGTCCCTCTTATAATTTCAGAAAAAAGGCGTCAACGGCAAAATCAATCTATTTAACCATAAACAAACAACTTTGAAAACCAAACGGCGCCAACCCATTTTATTTCATAACACCGCCAACCCAACATATAAAATAAATTTTTAAAACAATTACCTTATTTCGATGTTGAAAAAAGCCGTCAAAGTAGTAAATTGAAGAATATTTAAACAATAAAATTACAAATATATGTCAACACAAAACGCTTACGCAACGCCAGCGGCAGACGCCAAGCTGGCCCCGTTTTCGATAGAAAGAAGAACGCCCGGACCAGACGATGTAAAAATCGATATCCTGTATTGCGGGGTCTGTCATTCCGATATTCACCAGGCCCGCAACGAGTGGGGAAATTCTGTTTTCCCGATGGTGCCCGGGCATGAAATTGTAGGAAGAATAACCGAGGTTGGCGCCCATGTAACCAATTTTAAAGTCGGCGATTTGGCTGGGGTAGGTTGTTTTGTAGATAGTTGCAGAACCTGTGCAGCCTGTGAAGCAGGCGAAGAGCAGTTTTGCAGTACGGGCATGGTAGGCACTTACAATGGGCAAGAGAAAGACGGTAGTCCAACCTATGGTGGTTATAGTACCGATATTGTGGTAGATCAGAAATATACGCTGCATGTATCGGAGAAATTAGACATCAAAGGCGTGGCGCCCTTGTTGTGTGCCGGCATTACCACCTATTCGCCATTGCGCCATTGGAAAGTAGGCAAAGGTCAGAAGGTAGCGGTGGTAGGTTTGGGTGGATTGGGCCATATGGCAGTGAAGTTTGCAGTTTCTTTTGGAGCCGAGGTAACGGTGCTCAGTACTTCTGCCGGCAAGGAAGCCGATGCCCGCAAGTTGGGAGCGCATCAATTTGCCATTACCAAAGATGCGGCACAAATGAAGGAGTTGCAGGGTAAGTTCGATTTTATTTTGAACACCATATCGGCGCAGCACGATTACAATGAGTACTTAAATTTGCTCACGCTCAATGGCACCATGGTGGTGGTAGGGGTGCCGCCACAACCGAGTTTGGTAGCAGCTTTTAGTTTAATATTTGGCAGAAAGAGTTTGGCAGGATCGCTCATTGGCGGTATCCGCGAAACCCAGGAGATGTTAAATTATTGTGCCGAGCACAACATCACGAGCGATGTAGAAATGATCGATATCAAAGACATCAACGAAGCGTATGAGCGCATGCTTAAAAATGACGTTAAATATCGATTTGTAATAGACTTGGTGAGTTTAAAAAATTAAGTTGCCGGTGAAGTAAGCGAAAGACAGCAACGTAGGGTGGTTATTTCCTGATCATAACCGCCCCATTTCTTTTGAAAAAACTTTCTTATTTAAACAATTTCCCCTTATTTTTGCAACCCCGAAAGGGAATTATGGTGTTCGCATCATAATGGTGCGGTAGCTCAGTTGGTAGAGCAATGGACTGAAAATCCATGTGTCGCCGGTTCAATCCCGGCCCACACCACAGCTTTAAAAAGTCTCAGCAGCGATGTTGGGACTTTTTTGCTGGGAGGCTGTTTTTAGAAGATGTCGGCTGCCATCAAGATGATTTGTGTTGATGAAAGATTGTTCGGTTTACATAGATGATACCGCTTCGCTTTACTGTAATTTTTTTCATACAAACAATAGCGGCTTTAAAAAAAGGGGTTTTTCCTGTTTTTTGGGTGGAGTGGTGGTTGGTATTGGTGGATGTTGTATTTTGAGGGGATAGTAAATGATTGTAGTCGTTTGTTGGGGGGATGGTTACGTTAATTTACTAGTTATGTACCACCCTAGTTGAACACTCCAATAAAATTAATAGTTTATTAATATGGAGTGTGAAAGCCAACGCTTCGTTTGCACCACATTTGCAAGGCACACAAAGGCTAAGCTGCAGGGCTAACCTTGCAAAAGAGCTGCAAACAGCCAACGCACAACGAGCAGTAGAATAAGTATGAACAGAAGTAATAAACATCAATAAAAACAAAGAATCAGCAATGGACAGAAAACTATATGACATACTCCTTAAATGGCTGAAAGAAGCAAATTATAAATTTGACTTTGAAAAGTTTGAACTTAATTTACTTTCTCATCCAGACTACGGTAGCCTTACATCCATAACTGAGACATTAAATGAAATGAGTATAGAAAATACTGCGGCGCAAATTGATTTTGAATTATTACCTAATTTAACAGAGCCTTTTATTGCATTTATAAAATACGAATACCAACAACAGTTTGCATTAATAGAGATTCAATCAAATAATGAAGTAAGAATCTTTTTAGGAGACAAAAAAACTGTGACAATATCAAACCTAGAATTTGAAAAAATATGGACAGGAACAATAGTGGCAATAGAAAAAGAGAAGAAACAAACTAAAATATGGCTGCCGCCATATTTTAGTTTGTTTGCATTTTCAGCTATTGCACTTTTATTGTTAATCATATTTAGTTTTGCTAATGATATTTTTTACACTTTTCTAATTTTTATTTTTTCTATAATCGGATTGTTCATAAGTGGTTTAATTGTTAATCATCAACTAGGCTATAGCAATTGTATTACATCTAAATTCTGTACTTTCGGAAAAAACACCGATTGTAATAGTGTATTAAATTCAAAGGCAGCAAAACTTACAGAGAAAATTGGTTTAAGTGATATTGGAATTGTATATTTTGCATCTCAAATACTAATATCCCTTCTTCTAAATAATTACTCACAAGGAATAAAAATTGTCCTCTTTTCTCTTAATACTCTAGCAATTCCATTTATTATATATTCCATCTATTTGCAAAAATTTGTAATAAAAAAATGGTGTACTTTATGCTTAGGCGTAATAACCATTCTTTTTTTTCAAGCCATTGTCTCAATAACGGCATTACTAAAATTAAATTCTTTTGATGTTTCAATAAATACCGGTGGTGCTATAATTTCGATCTTCTTATTAGTACTATTAATATGGTTCATGTTACTCCCCGTTTTAAAAGCTGCAAAGACAAATAAAGAACTTTCTATTCAATCACTTTCTTTTAGAAGGAATTACCATCTTTTAGTTCCTTACTTAAAAAATAAGGTTTCGACTACTCCACTTTATAATATTAGACCTATTCAAATAGCAAATGAACTAGGCATTACGAAAATAATTGCTGTTACCAATCCGCTTTGTAACAGTTGTATAAAAACACATACAGTTTTGAAAAAAATTGCAGAATTATATGAAGATTTATCAATAGAATTAGTCTTTTATGTTCCGTTAGATAAACAAGACCCGAGAACAATTATTGCTGCTCACTTTTTAAACAATAATAATGGCAGTTCGAGGGAGATAATAAACGAATGGTATTCTAATACAAATGAACAATACTTTATCAAAAAACATGGTAAACAAGTTTCAAATGAAAGCATTGAACAATTAAAACAGCAAAAAGATTGGTGTCATAAAAATTACATTTTTACTACACCCAGTCTTACTATAAATGGTAAAGTATTTCCAAATTTTTACGGCCCAACAGATATTCAATATTTTATTGAAGAACTGATAAACACTTCCAATAATGAATTCACTAAGGAAGATTCAATCATGGTGTTAGTCGACAATACACAATAGAACAATTATTTTTTAACAATTTAAAGCAAAAATTATGCTTAAAACAATCGAAAGTTTACAAGGTGTAAACATCTTGAGCAAACAATCTCAAAAGAGATTACAAGGTGGTGTCGCTGCAGCAGGTAGCGGCAGTTGTGGTTTTCAAACCACAAATGGCACATGGATTATGGCTAATGATAGCAACGGTAGTGGTGGAACTAAGGACGATGCATTATCGGGAGCAGGGTCAACAGGGCCAAACTACCTTTGGACCTCAAATGGGTTTGTTAACCAAGGCAGCTCTAATGGTCATTGGTGCTGTGCATCTTGCCCATGGAATTAATAACTGACAAAGGGATATTGTTGACGAACAATATCCCTTTATTCAAAATCATAATCATGAAAAAAAACATCATGCTTTTAATCGCAATTTTCGGCTTATTTCTAACATCTTGTAAGCCTACTCCTCCAAATATTATTACTTCTGAAAATCATTCAGACAGTTTAGTAATAAAATTTGACACAAAAAACATTGCATTAAGTAATCCTTATTCTTACATAAACATTATTTACTTAAATAACTATGGCATTCAAGCTGAAAGAAAATATAATGGAGGTGCAAAATATTTAACCTTAGCACTAAACGAAAAGAGGGTAATAACATTAGGCAATGGAATGATTGGTTTTGAAACAATTTTAGTTTATCCAGGAGATACAATAAATGTCAATGATAATAAATCTAGTATCAATCTAGTAAAAACAAATGAAGACACTTTAAAAAACCGATTTTATACGTTTAGCCAGTTTTCAAATCTTTATAAGTCAATACACCCTCAATATAATGATGAAATTCAAAAGATTGACAGCGTAACTTTTGAAAAAAAGTTTTTAAATCCCACTTACTTTCAATTTATTATAAAAGAGAAAGATGAAAAAGTTTTCACTTATAACGTGAAACACATTATAAGTATCAATGAAAATAAATATAAGGAACAATCCAACTTTTTAGACTCTTTATTTAAAGAAAATAAAGTTTCTTCTGATTATAAAAATTGGTTATCATATCAATTAAAATATGATTTTCTTTCAACACAAAGAAAATACTATCTTGATATTAAAAAAGATTGGAAACCAATAATAAATGAAAATTCTCTGAATGACGATAAGTATCTGACCAGCTTTTTTCCAACTTATAGAACCTTTCTTCAGCAAGTTTTTATACCAGAAGTTATACTTAATGGTAAATTAATAAATAAAGGAAAATATATAGAGGTTGATTATAAAAAAGCTTTTGATTCGGCTTCAAATTATTCAAATGGAAAAGTTCTAGATTTCATTAAATTATCTTGTTTACAAAATATAAAAGAAAATGAGGTGTCAAGTATATACAAAATCTATTATTCAAAATTCTTAGCCTCTGTAAGCGATACATTTTATAAAAACTATGCAAAGAATTCTTTAGGCACGCCGCTTTCGGATAGTGCCGCCAAGAAAAGCCTTTTGACGAATTTAGATAACAAAAATACAATATCTTACAAAAACTTAATTCAACAAAACTTAGGCAAAGTAATTTATATTGATTTTTGGGCTTCATGGTGTGCGCCATGCAGAGCAATGATGCCTTCGTCAGAAAAACTACGCAATATTTACGTTAATAAAAACATATCGTTTGTTTACATTTCAATCGATGACAATTTTGAAAAATGGAAAGATGCAGTACAAAACGAAAATTTATTAATGTATAAAAACAATTTTTTAGTTTTAAATCCCAAAGAAAGTTTATTTCTTAAAGAGTTAAAAATAATAGCAATTCCACGTTACTTATTATATGATAAGAAAGGAAATTTGATACACTCAAATGCACTAAACCCCGACAGCAAGGAACTAATTGATATTATAAACAAGAATCTATAAATGAATTTCCCTTTCCAGCAACAATTAAACGAAATGGATTGCGGCCCTACTTGTTTGTATATGATAAGTAAATTTCATGGGCGTAATTTAGACATAGAGAAATTAAGAACAAATACAGAACTAGGCAAGGAAGGCGTTAATCTTTTTGGCATTAGTAATGCAGCAGAAATTATTGGACTTAAAACGTTAGGCGTTGAAATATCGTTTGAAAAACTAATAAAAGAAGCTCTGTTACCTTGTATTGTGCATTGGGAACAGAAGCATTTTGTAATAGTTACACCAAACTCTTCGCTTAATAAAGTAGAGATTGCAGACCCTGCACATGGTATCATAAGATATACAAAAAGGGAGTTTTGTCTCAAATGGCTAAACACAACTGACGAAGTGCAAGGTATTGCTTTATTAATTGAGCCAACACGAGATTTTTACCATCAAAGCGAAACTAAGAAAAAAGGTATAAGTTGGAGTTTTTTGCTACAATATCTCACAAATTATAAAAAGTACTTTCTCCAATTAGTTATCGGTTTGCTTATTGGCAGTTTACTACAGTTAATTTTTCCTTTCCTTACACAGAGTATTGTAGACGTAGGAATCAACACCAAAAATCTTCAATACATTTATCTAATTTTATTTGCACAATTTTTTTTATTTGCAGGGCGAACTATTACTGAATTTATAAGAAGCAGAATTTTATTATTTATTGGAACAAGAGTAAACATTTCCATCCTCTCCGATTTTTGGATTAAGTTAATGAAACTTCCAATAGCTTATTTTGACACAAAAAAGACAGGCGATATTTTACAACGAATTGGTGACCATAGTCGTATACAACAATTTTTGACAGTTGGTTCACTAAGCGTAATCTTCTCCTTATTCAATTTAATAATTTTTTCAATTGTATTATTAATTTATAACGTTCCTGTTTTCGTTGTATTTTTAATAGGCAGTATTCTTTACTTTTTTTGGATTAGGCTATTTCTTAAATATCGCCGAAAGTTAGATGTACAACGTTTTTCTTTAGCCAGCAGAGAAAACACCGCTACAATGCAACTCATACAGGGGATGCAAGAAATAAGGCTAAATAATTGTGATAAACCAAAGCGATGGGAATGGGAGAAACTGCAAGCTGCATTATTTAAAATAAGTTTTAGAGGTTTATCATTAAGCCAATTCCAACAGGCAGGAGCATTTTTCATTAATGAAGGCAAAAATCTTGTTATCACATTTTTTACGGCAAAGGCAGTTTTAAATGGAGAACTTACTTTAGGTGCTATGCTTGCAATACAGTATATTATTGGACAGCTAAACAGTCCTGTTGAGCAACTAATCAGTTTCATGCAACAGGCACAAGATGCAAAAATATCTTTAGAACGTTTAAATGAAATACATAGTTTAGAAAATGAAGAATTGGAAGAAAATAATTTACAAAAGCAATTGCCAGAAAATAAAAATATAACCTTTCAAAACATTTCGTTCACATACACAGGAGCGGGTAATGAACCAGTATTAAATAATATTAACTTAGAAATACCTGATGGTAAAACAACAGCAATTGTCGGCATGAGTGGAAGTGGGAAAACTACTTTATTAAAACTACTTTTAAAATTTTATGAAAATTACAACGGAGATATTAAAATTGGAGAAAGTAATTTAAAGTATATAAGTCCTAATTTTTGGCGAGACCAATGTAGTAGTGTAATGCAAGATGGTTACATTTTCAATGATACTATTGCTAATAACATTGCAGTTTCGGACGAAAGACCTGATTATAAAAAACTTTTAGCTGCTTGTAAGAGTGCAAATATTCAAATATTTATTGAAGGATTACCATTGGGTTTTAATACAAAAATTGGTGCAGAAGGTACAGGTATAAGCCAAGGGCAAAAGCAGAGAATTTTAATTGCAAGAGCTATTTACAAAAACCCGCATTTTATATTTCTTGATGAAGCTACTAACTCTTTAGATGCAAATAACGAAAAGGAAATTTTAGAAAACTTGAACGAATTTTTTAAAGGTAAAACTGCAGTTGTTGTAGCACATCGTTTAAGTACAGTAAAAAATGCCGATAAAATTGTAGTCTTAAAAAATGGAGAAATAGTAGAACAGGGTACACATGAAGAACTTGCTATTAAGAAAGGAGACTATTACGAATTAGTGAAAAATCAATTAGAATTAGGTAACTAAAATATTATGTCAACCTTAAATAAAAATAAAGAAATAAATACTTTAACAAGTGCAATTCATCTGCGTAGTAGTGAGGTACAAGAATTTATATCTAATAAGCCGGGGTTTACAATTCGTTGGGGTATTACTATTTTCTTTTTGCTTCTTGTAATGCTTTGTTTAGTCTGTTGGTTTATTCAATATCCCGACATTGTAAATGCAAAAGCCATATTAAATAGTGTAAATGCACCCAAAGAAATTGTTACGAAGTCTGATGGCAAGTTGATAAAAATTCTTGTAAAAGATAATGATACCGTAAGCAAAGGGCAAATTGTCGGCTATATGGAAAGCACAGCTTCTGCTGAATCTGTTAGAAAAATTGCTTTGCAGTTAGATTCGATTAATACACTTATCTACAATAACCAAACCGATAAAATTATTCGGTATTTCCCTGATACCGAAAACCTAAATAATGTTTTTTCATTGGGAGAGTTACAAGCCCCTTATCAATCCTTCGTACAAACTTTTATAACATTTAGAGATTTTTTAAATAGTGGCTTTTATCTGCGTAAAAAAAATATGCTGCTTACTGACATGGCAAATACTCAAAAATTGCATTCAATTTTTGAAACACAAAAAGATTTATTAACACAGGATTTATCATTAAGTCAGCAAACATTAAATGCCAATGATACACTTGCAGCAGATAAGGTAATATCACGATTAGATTATAGAAATGAAAAAAGCAAACTACTTTTAAAAAAAATGACCCTTCCACAAATTAATGCTACAATCGTTACAAATGAAAGTCAACAAAATGAAAAGAAGAAAGAAATAGCAGATTTAGAAAATCAAATTATTGTACAAAAAAACACGTTTATACAAGCGTTGCATACTTTACAAAGTCAAATAGAATCATGGGAATTTAAATATCTACTAAAAGCACCTGTTTCGGGAAGGTTATCTTTTACAAGTTTTTTTCAAGAAAATCAAGAAATGAAGGCAGGGCAAAAACTTTTTTATGTATTACCATCAAATTCAAATTATTTTGTAGAAATGATGATACCTCAATATAATTTTGGTAAAGTAAAAGAAGGGCAAAAAGTATTGCTTAAATTTCAAGCATACCCAAATCAAGAATACGGTTCTGTAGAAGGTACTATTGAGCATATAAATACTTTGCCATCTGATAGTGGGTATTTAGCAAAAGTAATATTACCAAACGGGCTAATAACCAACTACAAAAAACCTCTACAATATAAATATGGCTTATTTGCACAAGCTGAAATAGTTACTCAAAACATGAGATTGTTAGAACGCTTTTATAATAATATAGCTCAACAGCTTAAACGTTAGTCAGTTAAAATCTATACTAATTTTACTCACTGCCTGTTATATTTAAGGTAAAGCCTTAAATAATATTACACCATAAAGCGACAACATTAAGCTCGACAAAGTGAAAGACGAATTAACAAACTTGACAGCAGCAAATATTGGGGTAACAAAGTACCTACAGAAAATTAAAAGAAAAACGACACTACCGTTCTGTTATGTACAAAGACCTTACAGGCATTACCCAGCGAATTAAAGACGCTGTTAAAAGCCAGTATGGTTTAAAATCGACAGAGTATAATTTAATAAAGGGCTTGGAAGTGTAGCACTATATTGGGCAAACGCACCAAGCCAAGCACTTAGGCAAGCACTCAAAACCCACGCTGCAAGACCAACCTGCCTAAGAGCTTGTCTTGTGCCACAGCACGGGCAACATCTTTTCAGTTCGACACAGTGCAACTTGACCACGTAGGAGAAGGGCGAGCACATAACATTGCGTTTGGCTATATGGCGGCTTCGGAAAGTAACAATGAACATTTAGTTCGCTATTGGGCTTTTGTATCGGCTTGACAAACATAGCTGAACATTAGTAAGTTTTATTTATCTTTAGTACAAAGCCAAGCAGCGGTTCCGAGCAGAAGTTTTTCAAATTCCACCACATCGCCAAGCGCTATCCGTTGTGTGCGACCTGGCTCGCTACTTTCTTCGGTTCGACACAGTCAGCTGGGCAGCGTAATGATTTGAAGCTGTTCTTTTATTGTTGAAACTCTTTTGTCAAAGTAAAACGACATGATTACTTCTTTGTTACAGTTTGGAGAACGTTATTGTAGCGAATTTTATGGACGCGATTTTGATCAAATTAAACTGTAGGAATCATAAAGTTATTGGTG
>JBBQTZ010000157.1:0-10812 GCA_038234405.1 Chitinophagales bacterium | reverse complement strand
GCCTGATCCGGCACTTAATACATTGGGTACCACAAAAGGCACGCTGCCGTTGGGTTGCTGGTCGGCGGCCAAATCTTTCAGCCACTTGGAAAAGAAAGCATTTACCCCAAAATTAAATGTTGCCGTTCTGGCAAAAGCCTGGGCATCTCCTGTCCACCCAAGGCGTTCATCCCGCTGCGGACAATCAGTTGGCACATCTACAAAATTACCCCGCTGTCCCCACTGAATATTATGTTGCAATTGATTGATCAATGCATTGGAAGAAGTAAATGTGCCCGTTGGTTGCATAGCAGAATACAAAGCCACTGCCGTAAAATTATCGGGGTTAATTACACCAGGATAGTTTTCAATTTTAAATAACGAAAACCATAAAATGTAAAATGGGGTTCAAAAATTTCTGCTGCACCTCCTTTTAAAATATAGGTAGCCGTGGCTTTTGCAGCACGCAAATTTGCTGTGTAAAAGTTGCCCTTCTTATCCAATACCTCTGCATGCTTTAGTACGATTTTATCACCTGCATTGCCTACAGCTTTCACCACCACCCAGCCCACCAGGTTTTGTCCAAAGTCTAAAACCTTTTCGCCTGAAGGAGTCGTTATTAACTTGATGGCTTTAAATGTTTCGTGCTTTTTTATGGGCTCATTTTCTGAAGCAATCAGGTTGCTCATATCGGTTGTTAAAACTGTTACTCCATTCCAGGCGGCAACATTAAAACCTGTCTTCGACCAACCACTTTCTTCTGCCCTTGCATCAAACGTTTCGCCGTTATAATTCTCCACCGCCTTAATAGCACCGGTAGATGATTTCCCCCTTTCATCGGTGATAATATTTTGCGTGGTACCATCGCTGTAAGTAATGGTAAGCTGTGCCAGCAGTCCCAGCTTTTTGCCAAAAATATTTTTTGTTTTCCCAGGCAAGGTACCCACGATACCAGCCATTGCCTACCATGGCACCAATGGCATTGTTTCCTTTGGCAAGCATATTGGTAACATCGTAGGTTTGGTACTGAAGGCGTTTGTTATAACTCGTTTAGCCTGGTGTTAAGTAAGCATCGCCTGCTTTATTATCATTTAATTGTACCTCATACATACCATGAGCAGTAATGTATAAAGTAGCCGATTTAATTTTTTTACTTATTGCAAATTGGTTGCGAAAAAGGATCGCCGGCCGGCTGGAATCTTCTTCAAAACCAGCTTCAATCCATTTCGCTTTCCAGTCGGATGCAGTTAACAATGCTGTTTGAAAGAAAGATCTTTCACTCCAGGAAGAAGCCTTTCCATTATTATCCCATGCTCTAATTTGCCAGGTATATTTTTGGTTGCTTTGCAAAGCTGCGCCTTCATAAGGCACCTGTACTGATCGGTTGCTGCTCACTTTACCCGAACTCCAAACCTGGCCTTTGTCTGTATAAACTTTCAATTCATAGGCCGTTTGCGCAACGTTTCTTTGTTCGCTTGCCAATTGCCAGCTAAAGCGAGGCTGCTGCACATCGAGCCCAATCGGGTTGGATAAATTTTCAGTTAATACCTGTTGAATTTTTACTTGTGCAAAACCAGTGAGCATACCAAGTGCAAGCAATACTGGCAATATTTTTTTTCATCATAACAAGGCTGGTTGTAAAATATTGGGTGAATTGTTTTTTAGGAAGATCAAAGTACAACAGACATGAATGAGAACCATCATGTACTGTACTGGACGGGGTTTAAAATTTTTACTTATATAAGATACTCATTTGTTAACAGGTATTTGTTTTTTATGGAATCAATGTTGCCCAACCGGATGAACATCTGTTCCGGCAGGGATCACTCACTTTTGTGGCAAACTATTGGTTACGGTTACTGCTTTATTTTTTTTGAAATACAGCTTTATGGAAAAGTTTTCAACCTTACTGTGCAATGCCAAAGAGTTTGCGTGTACCGGTACAACTTTTTTTTATTGAAGTAAACTTTTTAAATCTCTTCGACACTATTTTTTTGTTTCTCAAAATAACATGTAGTTGATTTAAAATACAGCTACCTGCTACGCAACATTCATGGCTGGTAAACATGGCTCGTTGCCAGGAAGATTATCAACTATTTAAATACAGCTATATTTTTTAATATCATACGCCATCAAAAAATTAACTACTGCTCTAATATTTCCTGGGTACTATCATCCTAAAATATTAAAACTTTTTTAGAGGGAGACCACTTGTTTTGCCCTTCCGCCATTATTGGAGTTATCGTAAACAATTATTATTATGCTCCCTTTGCTGGTGTTATTAACATCTATAAAGCCGATTATGATAGTTGTTATTATCTCTACTAACAACTATTTTAAAAGTTGAGTAAGTTTACTAATTAAAAATTAACTATTTTGCTTTCAAATTTTTTCCAATTAGTAAATTTCTATGAAAGTAACCATCATAACAGTAACCCTAAATTCTGCACTTTACCTGCAGGATTGCATTAATTCTGTTGTTATGCAAACCTACCCCGATATTGAGTATATTGTAATAGACGGTTTTTCTACAGATGGTACAGTTGATATCATAAAATCATACAACAATTTTATTGTAAAATGGATATCAGAACAAGACAATGGCATGTATGATGCTATTAACAAAGGGATGCAGTTGGCTACCGGCGATGTAATTGGTATTTTAAACAGCGACGACATGCTGGCCTCCAAAGAAATAGTTGCCAGTATTGTAAAATGTTTTCAAAAATATAAGGTAGACTCACTTTACGGAGATTTGGTGTATGTGGACAGGTTAAATCCTCAAAAAATTATTCGTTTTTGGAAGGGGCTTCCTTACAGCCGCTTTAGGTTTCAATATGGCTGGATGCCTGCTCATCCTACCTTTTATTTTAAACGCTCTTTGCTTAAAGATCTTGGCTCATACGAAACACATTATTTTACTGCATCTGATTACGAGTTTATGGCAAGGTATCTTTACCGCTATCGTATTAGTGCAACATATCTTCCAAAACTAATAGTAAAAATGAGGGCCGGCGGTCAAAGCAACAATACTATACAAAGCAGACTTAGGGCCAACCGAAGAGATTATCTTGCTATGAAAATCAATAATATTCCATTTCCTCATATTGCATCTGTTTTAAAACCGCTGATTAAAGTAAAGCAGTTCTATTACACCCTTTTTAAAAAGGTAGTGGAATAACAAAAAAGTATTTCGATATCTTTACACAACATGTTTAGCTTTTTTAAGAAAAAAATTAAGACGGATGCAGGGGTGGCAAAATTGCCTTTTATTACTGACCTGCATTCGCACATTTTACCTGGTATAGATGATGGCTCCCCTGATATTGAAACCTCTCTTGAACTGGTAAAGGGCATTTATGATTTGGGTATTAGAAAATCGATAGCTACACCACATGTAATTGCAGACCTTTACCGTAATACTCCAACAACCATCAACAATGCATTGCAGCTTTTAACGGATGCCTGTAAGGAAGCAAATATACCCATAGAATTAACTGCTGCTGCTGAGTATATGCTGGATGATTATTTTTTAAAAATTTTAAGGAATAACGAAGAAATACTTAGGATTCATAATAATATAGTTCTCACAGAACAATCTTTTGTTGCTCCCACATCTAATTTAAATGAAATGTCGTTTGAATTGGTAACTGCTGGTTATCAGCCAATTATGGCACATCCGGAAAGATATCACTTCTATCATAACAACTACGATGCTTATACTACCTTAAAAGATATGGGCTTTTTGTTGCAGGTAAATATGTTGTCTGTTACAGGGTATTACGGAAAGCCGGTAGCCAAAGCAGCTAAGTATCTTTTTGAAAATAATCTGGTAGATTTGGTTGGTACAGATATGCACCATCACCGGCATCTTGAAATGTTACAGCACCCCAAAAGCCTTGAATTATTCGACAAATATCTTTCCGGAAAAACCTGGAATGATTTTTCTGTATTCTAAAAATTTAATACAGTTATCTATCGAGTTTAGTTTCTCATACATAAACACACCTCTTACAACTGAAATTGGGCGTAGATTAAAAAAAGTAAGACTGGTGTAGTACACCTCCTTGGTTTGCAGAGGGATAAAACAAATGGTTTACATTTTCTATGAGATAACAATTAGTTTGGGAAAACAATTACTACGCTTAAAAAATTAATAGCATATTATTTACAGGGAATAGTTGACATGTTTTTTGTTTTTAATTAAAAACGCTTAAACTATAAAATATGAAACTAGAAATTATCATGAAAACAAGCTTTATGATAAGTATATTATCTACAATTATTGGTGCTTACCTGAAAATTAAACATTTAGAAGGTGTGGAAATTTTATTCATTGTTGGTGTAATTGCAATTGTAATTTTTATATATTTTAAAAACCTACAGTTTACATTCCAGCATAATTATGCGGAGTAATATTTTTTAATTCTTTTTTTACAGCAGCCGAAACTTTTAGTTGGGTTATAAACTGATGAATGGTTTGCTTATCTATATGCGCTTTACCACGGGTTAAATCTTTAAGTGCTTCATAAGGTTTTGGATAATTTTCTCTTCTCAGGATTGTTTGAATGGCTTCCGCCACTACCGCCCAATTGTTATCGAGATCATGTTTTATTTTTACTTCGTTCAAAACCAGTTTATCCAACCCTTTTTCTATAGATGCCATGGCAAGCATGGTATGGGCAAATGGCACACCAATATTTCTTAGTACAGTAGAGTCAGTAAGGTCTCGCTGTAATCTTGATATGGGTAATTTAGCTGAAAGGTGCTCCAGTAAAGCATTTGCAATACCAAGGTTACCTTCTGCATTTTCAAAATCTATAGGATTTACTTTGTGCGGCATGGCGCTGCTGCCTATTTCCCCCTTCTTTGTTTTTTGTTTAAAGTAATCCATACTTACATAAGCCCAAATATCTCTGCATAGGTCGGTAAGTATGGTATTCATTCTTTTTATGGCATCAAAATGAGTGGCTAAAGTATCGTAATGCTCTATCTGGGTGGTGTATTGCTGCCTTTGTAAGCCTAGTTTATTTTCTACCAATTCGTTGGCAAATTTTATCCAGTTGTAGGTAGGAAAAGCCACGTGGTGTGCATTAAAATTTCCGGTTGCGCCACCAAATTTTGCTGTAAAAGGTATATGACTAAACAACTGTACCTGGTTTTCTATTCGCTCTACAAATACCATCAGCTCTTTGCCCAATCGGGTAGGGGAGGCAGGCTGCCCATGTGTACGGGCAAGCAGGGTAACCTGCTGGTATTGCAGTGCAAGCTTGCTTAACGTTGATTGTAGGTTGAGGATAGCTGGCAGGTACTCTCGCTCTATGGCATGCTTCCAACTGAGCGGTATGGCTGTATTGTTGATATCTTGAGAGGTTAAGCCAAAGTGTACCCATTCTTTTAAGTGACTTACCTCCTGTTTTTCAAGCAGTCCTTTTACAAAATATTCTACTGCTTTTACATCGTGGTTGGTAATTTTTTCAGCATCTTTTATTTGTTGGGCATCTTCAACAGAAAAATTGGAAACTGCAGCCAGTAATGCTTTTTTTAGTGATACCGGTACCTGAATAAATTTTTTTTCTCCTAAAAATAAAAAATATTGCACCTCTACCAGTACCCTGTATTTGATGAGGGCAAATTCGCTAAAATAGCTATCTAAATGCTGTAGTTGATTGCGGTACCTGCCGTCAATAGGGCTTATAGCCGTAAGATTTGATAATTGCATAATGTATTGAGTAGTAACAAAGATAATCTGCTGCTGCTTTAAAAAGAATTTATATGCAGCTATCTTTGCAAGCTATGACGGATGAAAGCAAGCAGTTACCATTTGCAGCTAGTAATACAAATGAAAAAATACGGGTAGGTGCAGTTAGTTATCTTAATACAAAACCCTTAATTTATGGTTTTGAAAAAGGTATGATGGAGCATGAAATTGAACTGCTGATAGATCATCCGGGAAACATTGCCAATGCACTGCTTGATGGAACCATTGATATAGGGTTAATTCCGGTAGCTATCATCCCTCAAATGAAATCTCCTTTTATTGCATCTGACTATTGTATTGCGGCAGATGGAGAAGTAGGTACCGTTTGTCTTTTTAGCGAAGTGCCGTTGCAGCAAATAGAAACCGTACTACTGGATTACCAGAGCCGAACTTCTGTACTGTTGGTACAGTATTTATTTAAATTTTATTGGAAGCTGCAACCAGCTTTTGTAGATGCCACTACAGATTTTATTGAGCACATCTGCGGTACAACGGCTGCCGTTGTTATTGGCGACAGGGCCTTTGTGCAGCGCAATGTTTCTGCCTATTGTTTCGATTTGTCGCTTGCATGGAAAAACCATACAGGCCTGCCTTTTGTGTTTGCAACATGGGTTAGCAACAAGCCGCTCAGCAACCAGTTTGTACAGGCTTTTAACAGGGCAAACCAGGCTGGTTTATTACAAATTGATGAGGTGGTTAAAGAAAATAGCTGTACAATTTTTGATTTAAAAAAGTATTACACCCAGTACATTCAATATACATTAGATGATAAAAAAAGAGAAGGCCTGCAATTGTTTTTAAACTGGTGTTCAAATTCATTGTCTGCAACAGTAAACCAAATGAACTAACATTACCTTATGTCTGTAATACAAATTGCCACAGCTTTTAATATAGATATTGAATTTGAAATTGCTGAATTTCACAAACGTTTATTTGCCTACCTGATAGATTTTTTGTTGATAGTAATTTATTTGTTAAGTATGCTGTACCTGTTGTATGGCAGCTTTCACTTAGGTGAGGGCGGCGGTGGTTTTGCATTGATTTTACTGGTACTGCCCACGCTATTTTATACCATGGTTGCCGAGCTGCTTTTCGGCGGACAAACTGCCGGTAAAAAAATTCTTCATATAAAAGTTGTAAGTCTTGATGGAGGGGAACCAACCCTTGGCCAGTTTTTATTACGTTGGTTTTTGCGCTTTTATGAGTGGAGTTTTATTGTGTTTTTCTTATTTTGGACGAGTGGTTTTATGGGAGTAGTTCTATTGCTCGGCGGCGGCGTTTTTTCTATCATTATTATGCTGTTGTCGCCCAAGGGGCAACGCTTAGGCGATATGGTTGCAGGTACTGTAGTAGTTAATACGCAATCTAAATTAACAGTAGATGACACTATTTTTATGCAAATAGCTCAAGGGAATTATATAGTTACTTTTCCTGAAGTAATGCGCTTGAGCGATAGGGACATCAGCACTGTAAAAAACGTAATACTACAGGCAAAAAAAAGCAATAGCTATGAAATGTGCAATAGGGTAGCTTTTAAAGTACAGGATGTATTAAAAGTTTCTTCGGATATGTACGCTATTAATTTTTTAGAAAAAATTTTAGAAGATTATAATTACTTATCTACCAGGGAATAACAAATTTTTACTGCTTTTGTGGAGCCTATTTTACAAAAAACATTTAGCTATGAATATATTTCTGTCTTATATACCCGTAAATATCCAGGCATATAATTGTCATAATAATTCCTGCAATTATTTTTAACCACCTAAAATAAGTGTCAATTGTTAGGCAAATGTTGTCCAAATTTTTTTAGAAACAATAATTAAAGCAAAGTCCATTTTACTTTATAGAGTTTTAAGTAAGTCTGTCTTAATTAATTTAACCACGTTATTTTAAAATTTTTTGAAATGTCAATAAAATGTTTATTCAACGTTTTGGTATTACTGCGGGCCGGGAATTTATTGCTCTGTTTGCCCCCCAACTACAGCTCAATAAAGATATAAAAAAATATTACAAGCAAAAGTTCAAAGATATTTGGGATGCACCCGATGTGAGGCCTGCCAAAACCGAAGCTGATAGCGAACTGCGGCAGATTATAGAAGGTAGCTAAGGGTATTGCTTCCCTTTCGCCGGTTTCGTACAAATAGAACTTCATCGTTGGCCTTGCAGGCCCGTCGAAGTCCTGGTTGTTAGCGGCTGTGGTTCTTGTCAGGGGTTACAATAGTCGCAATACATAGGGTCTTCTGTTGTCTTTTTATTTGGATACATTTCTTCTTTTGTGTATTGACAATGCTGGCAAACATAAATATAGCTTAACATTGAATTGGTGGGTGAACCACATAAACTACATTCTAACCCTCTTTTAACATCTGTAATTCCAAATCCCGGCTTGCTGCATTTTGGACATGCAGCATTTATTTTGTCTATTAATTTTATGGTAGCAGCTTCAATTACCTTCATACGGGAGGGATTATACATTGCTCTCATATCTGTTTCTGCATAAACGGACTTGAACTTATCAAATAATTCTGTGAATGCGTCTATTAAGTGGTTGATGTTGGTAATACCTTTGAAAATATTACTGTTGTCCGATTTTGCTTTACGAAGAATTAAGCCGTGAGATGGGAAATTTATTGCATTTGCAAATCCCAAAAGTTCTTCTTCATTTTTAATCTCTTTACCATTGAAATTTGTTGCTGTGCTTAATTCTCTGACTATGATTTCCAAATTATTTTTCTTGTCAATAAAAATTAAAAATTCATCATCTGCACTTACAAAAAACATTGACGGATGTGGTCCAAAGGAGCCTTCACTTGCTATACCCAAATCGCAATTACTTAACTCCATTGCCCGCAAACATTTTTGCCTTGCCGTTGCAACCGGGTCAAGTTCTCGTTCTATTTCACCTGTAAAAGTTCCAAACATATCTGTGTCAAAATTTTCATTTACAAAACACAAAACGCCCAAGGCTTTCTCTAAAAGTGGGGTAATTACTTTTTCTTTTTCGTGTTTTGTGGCTATGATTAATTTTCTGTCTTTGAACATTGTAAATATTTATTTTTTATTCTGTTGTGATAACTAATGCATGCCCTTTTACACACTCTTCAAAATGACCATTGTCGTAAACCATATTTCCGTTTACAAAGGTTTTTAACACTTTGGTAGTAAAAGTTGTTCCTTCCAATGGCGACCAGCTACATTTATACAAAAGATTGTCTTTGCTAACTGTCCAGTTTGCGTTTAAATCAACCAAAGTAAGATCTGCGTAATAGCCTTCTCTGATAAATCCTCTTTTTTCAATGCGGTAAAGTAGGGCAGGATTATGGCACATTTTCTCTGCAATTTTCTCCAAAGAAATAAGACCTTGTTTATAAAATTCCAACATACAAAATAACGAATGTTGCACCATAGGTGCTCCAGACATTGATTGAAAATAGGGCTTTTGTTTCTCCTCCAAAGTATGTGGAGCATGGTCGGTAGTTATTATATCAATTCTATCGTCCAGTAATGCATTTAAAAGTCCTTGCCTGTCCTTTTCTGTTTTTATTGCAGGATTCCATTTTATCAAATTACCCAAACGGGAATAGTCTTTGTCCGAAAACCAAAGATGCTGAACAGAGACTTCTGTGGTAATATTTTTTTCGCTTAAAGGAATATCGTTTCGGAATAAATGCGTTTCAGCCTCCGTATTCAAATGCAAAATGTGCAACCTTGCTTTATATTTATTTGCCAATTCAATGGCTCTTTTTGTTGCTTCAAAGCAAGCTTTTTCGCTTCTTATCAAAGGGTGATACTCAATCGGCACATTCTCGCCATATTCTTCACGATACCTATTTTCGTTTTCTTCTACTATTTGTTCTTTTTCTGAATGATTAGCAATAATAGATTTGCAGTTGGCAAAAAGTTTTTCCATTGTTTCAGGATTATCTGCTAATAGATTTCCTTTTTTTGTAAAATACAAACCATCGTCAGAAACGCCAATCAGTTTAGAAGTATCTGTGTTGATTATTTCATCAATATTATCGCCATTTACACCCAAAAAGAAATAATAATTTGCCAATGATTTCTGTGAGGCTAATTCATATTTATCGCCAAGTGTTTTAACGGTTAATACATTTGGAATGGTATTGGGCATATCGATAAAGGAGGTAACGCCACCTGCAATAGCTGCTTTACTTTCTGCATATAGGTCGCCCTTGTGCGTTAGTCCAGGTTCACGAAAATGCACTTGTCCGTCAATTATTCCTGGGAATAAATATTTGCCTGTTCCATCAATTACCTCGAAGTCAGGTTCTGCTTTTATGTAGCCAATTTTTTGAATACAGTTATGATAAAAGAGAACGTCGGACAGCAAACTTTGTCCTTCGTTTATAATTGTGGTATTTTTTATTAGATATTTAGAAGTCATATTTTTTGATGCTTTTCTATTTTGGTGTGGTATGCTACCATTGCCGCTAACGAGTGAGTATTGCTGCAGGAAGGGGTTCATTATTGTGTTTGCCCCCAACCGATGCTTAATAAAGTTATAAAAGTACGGGATAACCTACAAAAAGCGCAACAGAATTTCGTCCGCCGGAACCGCTGCTGATAGTGAACTGCAGCCGATTGTAGAGGGTAGCTAAGGGCATTGCTGCCTTTTCAGCCCCCTAAGAACCGGACGTGAAAGTTTCCCTTCATCCGGCTCAAGCCCATTTCAAGCCACCTCTATTACCAGTGGCCGGTTTCACCCATGCAATAAATGCATAACATGCCTCACAACTGCAAATGAGCAAATAAGACCTGTGTAAGGAAATGTTCCTTACCGTGTTGCCTGTGCAATACTCAAAAGAAGCTTCCTTACGACCATTGCTGATCCGAAGGCCGCATTTACAGACTTTTATATTAACCGGATAAATCCGATCTTTTAAAAGTTGCAATCATTTGCTTGCCCTCCAAATTGAAGTTCTTCCATTTTTCTTGCACGTAATGGACCATGAGCACGTCAGCCGGCTTCCGCCGCAGGGTAATGTTACAACCCCTATAGTAGCTATTACCGCTACCCGTTCGCTTTTTGCCCAATCTTACTCCCGCCT
>JBBQTZ010000156.1:0-10871 GCA_038234405.1 Chitinophagales bacterium | reverse complement strand
ATAAATCAGCGAATCATCCCAAACAGGCACTGGTGGAATTGTATAACTCAGTGGCGATGGATCCGAAACAAGACCTGCTGGAGTTGGAGTACCATTCGCCCTACAAAACCCTGAAACCCGGTGAAATAATGCAGGCCTGGGAAACCTGGGAGGTACACGCTTATAACGGCCCGGATCATCAACAGCAGCAGATTGAATTTCTAAATACCATTATCAATTGATGCTCTTTGAACAGATGAATAACAATACTATCATCAGAATAAAGTCCAAATCTTATATAATTTTAAAAGTGCAAAGCAACCGAGCTGGTTAAAATGGTGCGCAAGTATTAACCCGGAATTATTTTGAATAACAGGCTCGAAATCCATGAAGGAAGTTCATCAAAAAATCAGCAGCAATAGTAGTTTTGGATATTTTGAAACACCGGAACAGTGCATTCCCGATATGCCGCTGGCAGATCAATACAACAACACAATACCATGGGAAACCTGTTTAACACTAAACGATTCCTGGGGATATAATGAACAAGACAAAAACTGGAAGACACCGGAATTAATGGTGCACAGCCTTGTAAACTGCGTAAGTAAAAACGGCAACCTGCTGTTAAATGTTGAGCCCGAGAAAAAAATAAAACATCGACATTTTTTTGAACAAAAGCATACAAGCAAAGCTATCCTATTAAGAAGTAGCAGTTTCGAATCTGCAAAATAAATTTGCTTGAGTAATAAAAAGAATGTGCTGCTTCATTTATAAAAACCTCGTCTGGTGTGGAAACTTTTCTGCCTGACAATATTGATTTTACTTTTTCAGGAATGATAAAAATTATGATACTAATCTAAGGCTTAATTATTTCAAATTAAAAAAAATAAAATGTAAAAAATCCATTTACATTTTTATCAGTTTGTTACTCGTATTATCTTTATCCTTAGATGATTAGAGCGAAAGTTATTTTACGAAAAAAAATATTGGTTAAAAGAAAAGTTCTTAATACAAAAAACGCAGCGCATGAATTGAAGCAGATTATTTACACCCCGCTGTTTGTAAATTCTTAGATAGCTGCTCTCATTTCCATGCCTGTCCAAACAGGTAATATTAAAATAGCAACAGCACCGGTTCCATCCGCCTTATTTTCTAATTGAAAAGAAGCCTGGGTACTATCGTAATTTTGATTTAGCATTTTAATTCTGTCTTCAATAAATTGCAAGCCGAGTGATGTTTCTTTTAACCCAGGAATTAATTTTATTTTTTTTGTTTCAGAAATCCCCGGACCATTGTCTTCAACTGTAATTTTTATTTGATCAAAATGTTGTTCCATAGAAACATTTAAAAAGGGATTTTGATTACCCGGTTGCAAAACTCCATGTAGAATAGCATTTTCTATTAGGGGCTGAATTAACATTGGCGGCATATAAATCGAGTTAAGATCGATAAGAGGGCTGGTAGTAAATTGATAGGTAAAATTGTGAGTGTACCTAAGCGCCTGTAATTCGGTGTACAAGATTAAAGCTTTCCATTCTTTTGAAGCCTGCACTAAACTATGCGTAGAATTCTCTAAGATAAGCCGACTTAAACCGGCAAACTTTTGAACAAGTTTACAAGCACTTTTTTTATCGTTATCCATTATGTAAGACTCAAGACTATTAAGTACATTGAAAATAAAATGAGGATTCATTTGTGAGCGAATGGCTTTCAATTCAGATTCTGAAATATTATTTTGGTGCAATAATTCTTTTGTCTTCTCTTCAGCTTCTTTCTGCCGCAGGCGATGATCTGATTTGATTTTTTGAAAACGAAAATAGATTATGAACAAGACAGCAGCAATAACCAGTAAAGCAAAGGCAATAGCACCAATCAGCCAGAATTTTTGAAGTTCCAGTTTATGCACTTCATTTTTTTTCTGCAATAATTGTTCAAGATATCGGGCCTCTTTATCCGCTAGCAGGTTTTTATTTTCCTGAGAATATAAGGAATCATCTATTTGGTTTGATAGCTTAAAATTTATTAAGGCATTTTTATAATCTCCCATCCCCTCCTGCACCTGGGCAAGATTATCTGAAAAATAACTAAGGTTTTCCAGTTGTTTCATTTCTCTTGCATAGGTAACCGCCTTTTTTAAATACCTGTTAGCTAATTTTAAAAAAACATTTTTTTCAGCACTGGAATATTTACCTAAAGAATCATGCAAACCCATGCTGGCATAAGTTCCACCTATATTACCGATGTTATTGATAGAGTTAATATATTTCATAAACCCATTATCGAAAATTTTCTGGGCCGCTAACATAAATTCCATTTTTTTCGGATGATTTTCATCATAACATACTGCAAGCATGGATAAAAATCTTGCTATCTGTAAATCATCTTCTCTTTCCCTGGAAATTTTTAACCCTTTTTCGAAATAGATTATGGAAGAATCAATTTTATTTACTCCCAAATGATTTTGTCCCATTCTTAAGTAAGCCAGGGATAACATTTCAAAATTGTCTGTTCTTAATGCCAAACTAATTTGTTCTTTAATGTAATGTTTGCTTTTACTAAAGTCTTTTTGTCCTTCAAATAAATCTGCCAGATTGCCAAGTATGATTCCCTTTAAATAATCGTCTTTCAATGCATCTGCTATGGGCAAAGCTTTGTATAAATAACCTAAAGCTTTAGGGTAGTTATTCAATTGTTGAAAGGCAGCGCCTATATTAATATAATCAGAGGCCAGGTTTCGCTCGTTACCCGGTTTAAGGTTAAATTGTAATGATTTTTCAATGTAGGCAATTGCTTTTTCCTGATCACCAAGAAGTGTATAAATAGTGGAATAATCAGCATTTATAACTGATATGCCCTTTTCCCATTTTAGGTCATTAACCATTTTCCAGGCTTTATCTGCCCAGTGTAAAGCGGAGTCGGTATTATCATCAAAAAAATGCTGGGTGAGTAAATGGGCAATCCGACAACGGTTAGTGTCATTTCTTTCAACAAGCAAACGATTCTGCAGACTATCCCGGTACCTGCTGCGATTTTGAGCCTGTACATCATTGGCCAAAGAAAAAGCTAAATAGAAAAAAAGCACTGCGGAAAAAGTATGACGCATATAAAATAAATTAAAATGTTTATTAAAAGTAAAGTTAGAAAACAAAAAGTCCTTATTGCTAAATAAACAACCTTATTCACGCAGTAAACCTACCAACAGGCTCATTGCCATTGAGGTTTAAGTAAAGTAAATGTAATTTACCTTAAAATTATTTCGCTAAATTTAGTTTTGAAATCTAAAAAAGTTGAACTCATTCTAAAATAAAAAAAATGCTTAAAGCTATACTACTGGACGATGAGAAAATGGGTACTGATTTGTTACAAAAAAAATTGGCGCTGCAACCCAAAATCAATGTAGTAAAAGTTTTTAACGACCCGCTGGATGCCTTGAAGGAAATTGACGATATAAGTTTCGATGTATTATTTTTAGATGTAGAAATGCCCCGCTTAAATGGATTTCAATTTCTGGAAACACTTGGCAGCTTTAGTTTTGAAGTAATTTTTGTAACTGCCTTTAGCACTTACACCCTGGATGCCTTAAGAATGCAGGCGATTGATTATCTTGTAAAACCGGTAGATGAAGAAGAACTTACCTTAGCCATTTTACGCCTGAATCAAAAAATGGAAGAGAAAAAGAAAGCACTTAACTTAAAACCCGCAGGAAAAAACCGCATCGCCCTTCATACAGCAGAAGGCATTCACTTTGTTTAAAAATCTCAAATAATAAAAGTGGAAGCCATGAGCAATTACAGCATTTTTATGCTGGAACAAAACAAAAAAATTGTAGTATCTAAAACCTTGAAAGAATTTGAAACGGTTTTAAATGACAAAAATTTTATGCGGATAAACCGTTCGGTCATTTTAAATTTAGATTATGTTGTAAAGTATAAAAAGGGCGATGGTGGCACTTTAGAGTTAGCTGATGGAACGGAAGTAGAAGTATCTCCGGCTAAAAAGGAAGAATTAATGGAAACGCTATTTCAAGGTTAAAACTGCAGTGCAAACTTAAATAATGGTTCATACTTTTTTTCAAGCAGGTAAAATTTGTAACAGTATTATCAGGTATGGAAATAAAATCTGCTTCCCTCTCAATGTTAAAAAAAATTGGATAATAAAGTTTTTTCGAACTATCAGTTTATTTTAATTTAATTATAAAAAGTAAATTTCAACTTTACAAAAAAAGCTCAAGGCTTACCTTACAGTTACAAGTTTAACCGACCCATAGAATGTTCCGTTAGCATTTGTTATAAAAGCACGGACATAATAATCACCAAAACTAACTAAGACAATTGACGAAAAGAATGACGGGGCAGCGGGTGGCACTCCTAACATAACTTTCGAATCACTGATAGTTGGACTTGAATTAGTTCTACTATATACAAAACCATGTTGGGTTCCAGTAGGACTGCCATTATTAATTACCTTCCCTCTGGCATCAAAACCAGTATTACTGTATCGAGCCACCGAATCTGTACTTACTGCTGGATTGTTAACTGGTGCCGCCGTTGTAGTGGCATTTAATGTTTGCCCGTAAGCGGTACCGGCAGCAGATATTGCATAAGCTCTTACATAATAAGTGGTACTATAATTAAGTGGGCCAATGTTGCGATCAAAATTTAAAGGTACAGCACCAGGTACTCCCAAATTAACTTTTATATTGGCCGTTGTAGGAACGGCAACTGTGCCACTATAAACAAAACCATGCTCTGTTACAGGAAAAGTACCTGAAGAAAGTAGGGTACCATTTCCCTGGATAAAAATTTCATGATTTAATAATAAAGCCCTGGTGTTTACAGATGGCAGAACCGCTGTAGCGGTAGAACGGCTGAGTACCGCTCCGTAAAAAGTACCCGCAGTACTGGTAACGTAAGCTCTTACATAATAAGTAGCGCTATAATCTAACCCGCCAAGGCTGGCCATGTAATTAAAAGGTGCAGCACCAGGTACACCCTGGCTTGTTCGTGTATCAGCAATGGTGGGTGTACTGTTTGTTTTGCTATAGACAAAACCATGTTGTGTTGCAGCAGGAACTCCATTTGCAGTTACTGTTGCATTAACAGTAATGATATTATTGCTACCTCCAATAGTACTTGTAGTTACCGCAGGTAAAGGAGCGTTGGATGTTCTAAATGATTGTACAACTCCGTAAAAAGTGCCCTGCGTATTGATTCCATAAGCTCTGAAATAATAGGTGGTTGCAGGCACTAAATTAGTTAAGGTACTTAAAAAATACCTTGGTACCGTTGCTAAACTTCCTAAATTAGTTTTGCTATCTGCAGTAGTAGGAGTTGTTGAAGTAGCACTCCAAACATGGCCATAGGCAGTAACGGCAGATTTACCCAAATCGAAAATATAACCGGATAGCAAACTGCTATTAAAAGTTTTTAAACTGTCAACTCCCGTAACCACTTCTAAAATTTTTTCTTTATTTGTTTTTACCAATATAATATTTCCATACCAGGTAAGCCCTTCTCTTTCCATATAACCTCTTACAAAATAAGTGGTGTTGGGCCTTAAATTGTTTAAGGCAGAACTGTAGGAATTACTATCTGTAGTAAATCCGCCCAGCACCGTTGAACCTTCATTAATGCTGAGATCCGGAACATCATTAAGAGAACTCCACACATGACCGCTCTTTTCAATAGCTCCGCCATTAAGTTTGATAAGCCTGCCGGTTAAAGTTGCTGAATTCTCACCAATTTGTGAAGTATCACCTGTGGTAAAATCAGGACGAGGATCAACATACTCCTGTTTTTTACATGAGTTTGTAAAAAGAATAAGCAGTATGCCGGTGGCAAGAAATAAATAATGTAATGGTTTCATTTTTTTATATTTTCAATGATTTTTTATTTAGCCCTTACACTTTGCGTAATGCTTTTCTCACTTTCCAGATTGTTTAAGGAAACAGACAAACTATAAGTGTACAGCACTTTACTTACCGTTTTTTCATCAGTAAACTCGTTGCCGGATGAAGTGCCAACTAATTTAAAATCTTTTTCTGCCGGTGCTTTACGATAAATATTTACTTTTTTATTTAGCTGCTTATTTGCTTCATCAGGCCATTTTATTTTTATTTTTCCACGTTCGATAAAGGCTGTAAAACCGGAGGGAGCTTTTAAGTTGGCACCATTAAATATGTAAAATACAGAGGGACTTAGCTCACCCACACTTCCATTATAATCAATGGCGGCAACAACGTATTCATATTTAATTCCCGGCATTAATTGGGATGAATCTGTATAGAATGCCGTTTCAATTATATTTTGAGCAACAGGAAAGAACTCGTTTTCATTACTTGCCTTACGCAATAAAATATATCCAATTACTGAAGTAAAATTATCAGTAATATTTTCCCACCTTAAATGATAACCTTCATCTTTTACAATACCTGTAAGTCCGCCAATCGGTGGTACTTCTGTTAACCGGGCCGGTTTAATAAAAATAGCTTTGCTGGCATCACTCATCATTTGTCCCCGGTTCATAACTTTTACTGAATACGCATAAGTGGTTAGTCCGCTTAAAGTAACTGAGGTATCCAGCCAGTTATTTCCCTGCACAATTCCGGACACTTGCTCCATATTATTTTCATTGGTTCCACGGTAAACAAAATAGGCATACAAGTCAAGCTCCGGATTGTCTTCCCAGTTAAGCCTTATATTTTCATCTTCATTTATGGCTGCAAGGGCTGTGGGTGCAAAAGGTTTGATGGATTTATTTTCAATATTGATACGAGCTATAGCAGAAGGTAACGATTCAATATAGACGAAGGGATAAGCCAGCGCTTTAATTTTATAATAGTACTGCGTACCCGGAATTATTTCTCTATCAAAATAAATGGAATCGGTAATGGGTATCGTATCAATAGTTACATAATCTTCAAGTGCCTGCCGGGACTTCCGTATCTCAATTCCAGTAAAATATCCTTTGTTTGGCAAAGCCCCCCAGCTAAGTTGAATCTGCCCTAAAGTATCTAATAAATTAAAATTTGAAATGGCACTCATTTGTCGGGCTGAAACCACCACTACATTTGCAGTATCGGAGGCAGGACTTAAAAAACTATTTACATTTTCAGTAACTATGTAAAAGTGATGTAACTCATCAGGTGCAATTTTTTTTGTGAAATAAAAAGAAAGACTTGTGTCGCCATTTTTTGAATTCCAAATCACTTCTTCCTGCATTACAAATTTGTTTCCTACTTGCTGAAAAATATGCGCAAATACATTTCCCTTTTGTTTAGGCATTTGCATTTCCCAGGAAATATTTACAATGGAATCAGTAATAAAAACATCCGACACCATTGCTTTTGGCAAAAGTGGTGCTGCTGTGCCATCATCTTTAACAAGGTATATAACTTCTGGCTTTTCTTTTTTTTGTAACCCCATTAATCTGTAGGCGGTAAATTTTTTATCGCCGTATGGCACAAAAACAGCTAACCCAAGAGCAGATGCTAAAGGTTTGTCAAGTTGTAAAGCAACTGGTAGATCGGGTAAAGCTAAAAGTGCTGTTAGTAAAGAAACACCTGGCTTAATATCCAGCGTTTTTCTGTATTCGGCAGCAACACTTTTACCTATCCGTTCTTCAAACTGGCTATCATCTATCGGCATGGTTAAAGTTTTAACAGGTTGCCATTTTGAATTACCAATCATAACCTGGGCTTCAAACTGATCGTAATTTTTAAAACTTCCCGTTATTTTTTCAAGCGTATTATTTAAATTAGTCACATAAAAATAAACGCCGGTTGGTGCTCGTTTAACCAGGCTTTCAGGATCATTAAGCGTTTGCGCATTTGCCTGAAAATAACAAAGCAGCAAGGCAACAAAACTAATTTTATACAAACGCATAACTATTGATTTAATTTTTTTCACTATTGATATTTCATTTATTGAGTGCACCGCAATCCAGGTCCACTAAGCCTGAAGGAGAAATTTAAGCCTGGTGGCTGAAAACCAGCATTATCTACATAGGGTAATTGTGCAAAAGAAAGTTTAATGGTTGCACCTGCGCATAATTTAATACCTGCAGGAACAAGAATTGCCTTACAAATACTGTTACAATCATCCGGTTCACAAATACCTCCGTTCATACTTACAAAACCCTGAGCCATCCCATTGAAAAAGACACCACGGGCTGGTGCATAACCACCTTCTACGCTAATACACGCCCCTACTTTACCACCCGCAACTGTTATTCCTACAAACTTTACTTTTAAACCATAACTAATGCTACCACTTAAACGGGCTACAACTGTTTGATTGGAAAAGTTTAATAAAAACCCTGCAGCAGTTCTTGTAGAATACCAGGCCTCCACACCTACAAAACCTAAATCCACACCCACAGCATCATCTTCATCAACACCAAGTTTTGTGCTTGCAGAAGCATATACCCCTGTAAAATTATTTCCTAACAATGGAAGATCTCTTGCATCAAAAAATTCCCTTGTCTCCTCTCTCTGTGTAGCATTTGTTACGCCAATACCTACCGCAAATTTGCCATCGGCATAAATCAAACTAAGCACATTAACTTTAATGGCCGCTCCTAAAAAAGCAAATGAATCCCCTTTTCTTCCACTAATGATCACCAATCCATCTACACGGGCTTTTGCCAAACCTTTAATGGGTTCTACATCGGCCCAAACGTTTACAGCAAAATACGCATTGGGAAAATCAATAGTTATATTAGCGCCTGCCACATCAAACAAACTAAACGCTTTTATATTTACACCACCGGTAACAACCATATTACTATTTACAGTTACCCGCATTTTATCAAGTAGCACCACTGCACCCGTACCGGTAAAACTGGTAGATCCCGTTACCGTAACCTCAAAATATTTCGTTTCTGAATTGTAAGCAAATCCACCACCTACACTATTGATAGTAACCAGCCCAATTACAATTGGAATGCGTGCTTCAAAATTTGCCCCAAAATCAATACCATTGGGTAACTTATTATAATGCATTCCAAAATCTACACCGAACAGTGCTGCAAATTTTAAATTCCCTTTTGCTTCAAAACCCTTTTCTTTCAAGGTTACATCGGCACTGCCACTAAAGCCCGGGACTGTTATTGAGGCACCAATTTTGCCTGGTTCAAAATTACCGGCGCTGTAAAATTTAAAATCTCCGGCGGTAAGTTTTATGATAGGAATGTCTAAATTAATATTTCCTGTTACGCCCACATAGGGCCGGCTGGCAACAGTATTAAAAGTTATAGCGGTAACGGCAAACTTAGCAAAGGCCAAGTCCTGGGAAATATTTACGGGTACGGATAAATTAAATTTACCATCAGTTTGCACCTGGAAAATAGGAATGGAAATGTCTTTTGTAAAAAATTTATTGAAATGGATGTTACCACTACCGCCCAGTCGATACACAGAAGAATTCCCTACTCTTCCAAAACTAAAAGCTGTACTTCCGGTTTTAAATTGTACCACATTTAAAATATCTATGCCCGATGGAAAAGTAAAAGCTCCGCCAAAAACAGCTTCTTTACCAACTGATAAATTGTCGAAGTCTACAATGCTTTCTTTAGAAGCCGGCAAGGTTACTTTAAGTTGGCCTGCTAATTTAAAACCATTATCGCCCAGGGAAAGATTTGATAGCGTTGCCTGCCAGCTACCAATAGTAAGTTTTGTATTATCAAGTTTTATTTTACTACTGGTAATTTTAAAGTTTTTGCTTACAGAAAGTTCCTCTACTTCAAAAGACGTTGCCTGAATAACCCCCAGGTTGGGTGTGGAAATTTTTCCTTTAAAAATTATTTTATCTGAACCAATAGTAGTTTTAGAAAGATCTGCTTCTAATTTAAAACCATACAAAGTCATTTGCAATTTGTTGCTTTGCGTTGTAACAAATGCAAAGTTTTGATTTGCTACAGATGAGGTTCCCGAAGTAAAAGGAAATATGTCTGTAGCTGTTGAATTTCCAGCAATGGTTAATGAAGGGTTAAGCCCCTGGTCAAAACCAATTCCACGAACTTCCTTTAAACGGGTTAAATCCACATTTATTTTTCCTCCTATTTTACCTTTGCCTGCCGTAGCATTATCTTTTAAAACAACTACGCCGCCTGCATCTTCAATATTGATGGGGAGCCAGTTGAATAACTTTAATGGTATGCTGGTAGCATCTGTTTTAACGCCTGCTCCATCCGGAATAGCATTTCCGTTTGCATCGTACGTGATGAGTACATTAGAAAAGTTTATTCGCAAATCCTGTGCGGCATTAAAAGCCTTATTTTCCGGGTTTAAATTTATAAAATGGCCAGACCAGGATTCTTTAGCTCCCTGTACATTCCTGCTTTCTAATTCAATATCGAAACCTAACAGGGTAGAAATGTTTTTTCCATTACCGCCTTCTAAATCAAAATCAACATTCGGAATATCCGCACTTTGAATGTTTACATCTTTTTGTTTGCCAATGTACCCCTTGCGACCAGCTTTTATTTCGGCCGCACCCGTTACCATAACCAAACTGTACACACCCGCACTATTTGTTTTTGTTTTAATAAAATCACTTCCTGTAACAGATATATTTACATCTGCAATAAGGCTGCTGCCAGAGGTTACTTTACCACTAACCTTTATGCCCTTTTGTAATTGAATTTTAATTTCCGGCTCTGTTCCATCATCAATAACTTCTGCAGCTATTTGTGCTGCTGCAAATAAACTTTCTTCCGGTGGATAAACTGTAATGGTAACTTGTCCGCCACGGCCTCTGTGCAAGGCTACTCCATTTGTGTTGGTAATATAAGTAGTGTCAAAAAGTTTAACCTGAGCATTGGCTATAGGGCTTCCGGTTGATTTATCTAATACTAAAATTTTTGCCCTGCCAAATTTTTCTTTTAGAAACCCG